>CAJXPH010000108.1 GCA_913057765.1 uncultured Campylobacteraceae bacterium | reverse complement strand
AGATCTACACTATCCTCTTCGTCGGCAGCGTCAGATGTGTATAAGAGACAGAATTGATAGAGCATTCATAAAAGATTTACCTTTAGATGAAGAAGATAGTGCAATTACAAAATCTATAATTGTACTTGCTAAAAGTTTGAAACTTGATGTCATAGCTGAAGGTGTAGAAAATCAAGAACAAATAGATTTCTTAGTTGAAAATGGTTGTCACAAAATTCAAGGTTATTTCTACGGTAAACCAATGAACAGTTTAGAATTTGAAAAATTATTGAATAGGAATACTTAGAGTTACTTTTATACCTTTTTTATTTTTATATTCAGAATTTTCTATTGTTATCAAACCTTTCATACTATCAGTTATAATTTTATGAGTCATATATAAACCGAGCCCTGTTCCTTGGGATTTATGTTTTGTTGTAAAATAAGGTTCAAAAACTCTTTTAATAATATCTTTTTCTATTCCACCTGCAGTATCAATAATTTCTATTATTGCAAATCTATCTTTTTCATAAGTACTGATGAAAATATCTCTATTCTCTTCCTCTGTATCTCTCATCGCATCTTTAGAATTAGTTAATACATTAAGTAGAGCTTGATTTAGTTCATTTTCAAAACCGTTAATTAAAATAGAATTTATTTTAGTATTTACGTTAATGAAATTGTTTTTAAATGATGCATTTACAATAGTTAAAACTTTTTCAATACTGTTTTTAATATCAAAACTTTTTTTCTTTTTATCACTTTTTATATAGTTTTGAAAATCATCTATGGTTTGTGATAAAAATTTAGTTGTTTCAGTAATACTATCAAGATTGTATTCAAGAAGTTCATCATTAAGTAAACCATACTCCTTTTGCACTTTCAATCCAGAAGCAGCAGTAGATATAGAACTTAGAGGTTGTCTCCATTGATGGGCAATATTTCCAATCATTTCACCTAAACTTGCCATTTTAGACTGCTGGAGCATTATTTCTTCTTTATTTTTTATCTCAGTTAAATTAATGATTGAAAGAATGTATGATGGTTTATTATCAAAGTTTATTTTTTTATTTTTTAAAAGTATAGGGATTGTTGAACCATCAACTTTTATAGCTTCAATTTCATAATTTCTATGAAGTTCATCCTCATATATATTTATTAGAGCGTTTTCTTTTAATATATAAGTAAGTTCTCTATTAATAATTTGAGACTTACTTCTATATCCTAACATATTAACAATTTCATCGTTTAAGTATTTAACCCTTTTATTTTCAATGATTAATACTCCTGCAATATTTAAATCAATTAATGATTTGAAATTTTTTAGAGAATTTTCTAACTCTTTTTGAGTCTTTTTTAGGTTTCTTTGATAATCAAATAGTTGTTTGTTTTTATAAAGAACAAAAAACAATATAACTAAAAATATTAATATTATTTTCCATAATAAAGAATAATCTAATGTTTTTTGGAAATCTGCTTGTAACCATTTATTGTAGATTTTTTCTTTTTCTTCTTGAGACATATTTTTTAAAACTTTATTTATTATAGATAATAAAATAGTGGAATCATCTTTTATCATAAATCTTAAATTGAAATCCAATCCAGTTTGTCCGGTAATTTTTATATTTGTAAATCCTAAATGTTTAATATTATAAGTTAGTGCAGGCATAATATCTACATATGCATAGACTTTGTTATCGGATAAGTATTCTAAGCCTTCTTTGGGGTTTTTAACAAAAATAAAATTCATATTAGGATACTTCTCTTCAAGTAATCTATGTGCTGAGAAGTTTTTACCTACTGCGATTTTTTTATTTAATAGTTCTGTTGCATTCTTAATATAATTTTTATCTTGTAGTGTCGCAATACCTAAAGGTGATTTTAAATATGTTTCAGAGAATATAGCATATTCACTTCTTTCTTTTGTTTGTGACGTTCCAATTATAATATCATTGCTCTTGTCTTTTATACTATTAATTGATTCAATAAACGTTTCTTTAGGCTTAAATACGGTCTTTAAATTTACTTTATTCACGATATATTTCCAAAAATCAACAGAAATACCATGCATGATATTATTATCATCTATAAAGTTAAAAGGTGCCCATGTTTTTGTTGAAGTAACTTTTATTTCATTTTCTTTAATGAATTCCTTTTCTTCTTCAGTAAGATTAATATTTTTTGATAAATTAATCCATTTATTATTTAACCTTTTTTCTTCTTCCTTAGAAATTAATAACATACCTTTTTCTAAGATATTTTTTAATATAGAGATCTCTTTTCGAATACCTATATGTATTTTTGAATTAAAGTTTTTAATTTTAGCAAAACCAGTAATATGTAACTTGTTTTGGTAATTTGATTTTATGTAATAATTTGCAGATAAGTTATCTAAAATACTTGCCTCTGCATAATTATTTGAGACAGCATCTAAAAACTCAGGAACTGTTGCATATTCAAGTACTTTTATTTTTGGATGATTTTTTTTAATAAATTTTGTCATATTCCAATTTTTTGGTAAGGCTACGGTTTTACCATTTAAATCGTCTATATTTATAATAGATGTATTATTTAATTTTGTAATTATTGACATGTTTTGATCTAAATATGCACTTGTAAAACTTATATACTCTTCTCTTTTCTTATTTTTTGTAATAATGGGTAATATATCTATCTTATTATCTTTAAAATCTTGAATCATTTTTGACCATGAATCTGCTTTAAAAATAGGTTCAATTCCAACTTTTGAAAATAGTAATTTTATGTAATCAACTACATAACCCTTTGCTACTTTGTTATCATTATAATCATATGGTTTGTATGACAATTCATTTGCTACAATTAATTGTTTATTTGCTTTTATAAACTTTTTTTCATTTTTAGTTAAATTTAATGAAGAATTTAAATTAGTGGATTTATTAACATTCATCCATTTTGATGAAATGTCATTTTTTTCATTAACTGAAATACTATTAAGTGCTTTCTGAATTATATTTCTTAGAATTGTAGAATCATTTCTAACCCCCATATGCAATTTACTTACGTCATAACCCATATGAAATTTTGCATTAAGATTTGGAATAGTATGTTTTTTAACTAAATAATTAATTATTGCAATATTAGAAACTGTAAAATCAGCTTTATTTGTAATTACTGCATCTATAGATTCTAATATATTATTTACTAATAAGATTTTTGTTTCAGGATGATTTTTCTTAAAATATTCTTCTTGGACATAACCTTTAACTACCGCAATTGTCTTATCTTTAAAATTTTTAATAGAATTTAAATCTTTTGTTGGTTTTGCGAATACATAATCTCTTACAGATAAATAACTATTAGTAAAGATAAGAAATTTTTCTCTTTTTGAATTTTTAGCTAATATTGGTAATAAATCCAACTCTTTGTTTTTTGTTTTTTCTAGAAGGTTTTCCCATGAGTTAACATGGTAATTAAATTTTAATGAAGTGATTTTTTCTATTAAGTCAAGATAATCTTTAGCTAAACCTTTATATTGACCATCTTCTACATAGTCGAATGGCGGCCAATCTTTCTCCGCACCTACATTAATTATAGGATTTTGTTTAATAAAGTCTTTTTCTTCATCTGAAAATACAATATTATCAAATGCATTTAGATTTGGAAGAAAAAATGTAAAGAGAAGAAAGAGTATATGTATATATTTCATTATAAACCTTATTTAAATTATTATAGTCAAATAAGGTTTATAATTTAGTAATAATAATATTTAGTTAAATTATGCAAACCATTTTTTAACTTTTTCAAACATTCCTTCGAAATTTGATTCGTGGGGTTTACTCTCAACTCCAAAACTATCTTGAAGTTTTTGTAAAAGTTCTGTTTGTTCTTTGTTTAAGGCTTTAGGATATTTAATTTTAATTTGTACAATTAAATCACCTTTTCCATAACCTTGAACAGAGGTAACACCTTCATCATTAAATTTGAATTGTTCTTTATCTTTTGTTCCTGCAGGAATTTTAAGATCTAGTTTTCCCCGTAATCCAGGAATTTCAATAGATGCTCCAAGTGCTACTTGTGTAAAGAAAATAGGAACTTCAATATAAATATCATCATCATGTCTAACAAAATGAGAATCTTCTTTTACTTTTATTTGTAAATATAAATCTCCTCTTGTACCATCAGGTGCAGTATTTCCTTTATTTGAAACTCTAATTCTATTCCCATTGTTCACGCCTTCAGGAATATTTACTTCAAATTTTTCTTTTGTTTCTTTATATCCTGAACCCGTACACGTCTTACATTTAGTACTTGCGGCTTGTCCTGAACCTTCACAATGAGGACATGTTTGAGCAAAAGTCATAAACCCTTGTCTCATGTGTACTTGCCCTTGTCCATTACATTGTGTACATATACTTAGTTTACCATTTTTAGCACCAGTACCTTTACAATCTTTACATGCTGATTTATGAGGATATTTAATCTCTTTTTTACATCCAAAAATTGCTTCATTGAATTCAATTTCAAGTTCAATCGCAACATCTAAGTTATAGTTATAACTTTTTCTCTCCCGACCTCTTGAACTTCCACCAAATCCGCCAAATCCTGAACCACTGAACATATCTTCAAAAATAGAACCTAAATCATCAAATCCTCCACCAGAGAATCCTCTACCTTGTCCATGACCTTCAAGTCCAGCTTTTCCATGTCTATCATATATTTGTCTTTTTTCATCATCACTTAATACTTGATATGCTTCATTTACTGCTTTGAAGTTTTCTTCTGCTTCATGATCACCAGGGTTTTTATCTGGGTGATATTTCATAGCCATTTTTCTATAGGCTTTTTTTATAGTACTCTTATCACTACCCTTAGTAACTTCTAATAATTCATAATAATCTATTTCAGTCAATTACTAACTCCTAAATATAATTTCCGCGATTTTATCTAAATATCCATTAAGGTTAGATATAATCCGCGTATGAAAAAAGGATTAGAAAAGTTTTATGATTTAGTTGAAGCATTTGAATCATTACCCACAATTGGTAAAAAATCTGCACTTAGACTTGCTTATCATATAGTTATGACTGATAGTTATAGTGGAATTAAAATTGCTCATAGTATTGAAAATGCACTAAGAAATATAAAGAAGTGTGTTAATTGTGGATCTATGAGTGAACATGAAATATGCGAAGTATGTTTAGATGATAGTAGAAATAAAACTAAAGCTTGTATTGTACATAGTGCAAAAGATATATTTATAATTGAAGAATCAAAACAATTTGATGGTTTATATTTTGTAATTGAGGAATTAGAACATGAATCTATAGATAAAATGTTAAATTTTGTTAAAGAGAATTCTGTAAAAGATATTCTATTTGCAATTACTCCATCATTATCAAATGATGCTTTTATCTTATTTATAGAAGATAAGTTAAAGGATTTCAATATAAACTTTACAAAAATTGCACAAGGTGTTCCTACTGGAGTTAGTTTAGAAAATGTTGATATATTGTCTTTAGCTAAAGCTATAGAAAGTAAAGTTAATATTTAAGTAGATTAGGTAAAATATTATTTATGAATAGAAAAATAGTTTGTCAAAAATGTAAATTTTATTATGTTACTTGGGAACAAGCAAAACCTCACGGTTGTAATGCTTATGGTTTTAAATCAAAAACAATTCCTTCTGTTGTAGTGAAAAAAAGTAGTGGTGTTGATTGTTCTTTTTATGAAATTAAGAATAATCAATCATGAAATTTTTTATATTAAAAAACTATATATCAGAATATAAAAGAAATAAAATTTCAATAATAAAATATTGGATTAGTGATAGTGAAGTTTTAAGTATTTTAAAAAAACATGATATTAGTAGAGAGGTATTTGTTCGAAAATATGCAATAGGTGTTATCGATTATTATATTGACATAGTAAATGATGAAAAACTAATAGGTGATTGTCCTGTTATTGATGAGCTTATCTTATACTTGAAAAATAAGAATATTACTGCTTCTGAATTATTTAAAATTTGTACAGGTTTTAAGAATGCATTAATTGAATATACATATGACTTAAAAATAACTAATCTACAAATAGAAAAAGAGATAAATTTTATATTTGAAAAAAACTTTTCCGGCGTATTAGATAAGTACTCTCTTTCTGTCCTTGATGTTGAAAAAGAATTATCAAAGTCAAGTAAAATTGTAGATAAGTATGTGATTATGTCTAGTACGGATAAAGATGGTATTATCATTGATGTTTCGGAGGCTTTCTGTAGAGTTTCTGGTTATGCAGAAGAGGAATTAATAGGTCAAAGTCATAATATTATCAGACATCCTGATATAAGTAGTGATATTTATAAAGACTTATGGGATACAGTCCTTAGTGGTGATACTTGGCGTGGAGAGCTTAAAAACAAAAGAAAAAATGGTTCTTCATATTGGGTTGATGTAATAATTACACCAAATTATGATGCAAATGGAAATTTTAAATCGTATGATGCAATCAGGCAAGATATAACTTCAAAAAAAGATTTAGAAGAACAACAAAGTATTCTTGTTGAACAATCAAAAGCTGCTGCTATGGGTGAAATGATTAGTATGATTGCTCATCAATGGAGACAACCACTTCAAGCTGTATCAATTTTAATTCAGAAATTACCTTTAAATAAAGTTCTTGAAGGTGATATTCCTGACGAGTTATTAGATCAAGTAGTTGATGGTATTGGTAAACAGCTTGAATATATGAGTAAAACAATTGATGATTTTAGAGATTTCTTTTTACCAGATAAACCACAAGAAAAAGTACCTGTTGGAGAAGTCATTAATAAAGCATTAGATTTTTTATCTTTCATGACAAAAGCTGATTCAATTGATGTAGTTTTAGATTCAAAAACAGATATTGAAATAATGGTTCATATAAATGAATTAGTTCAAGTGTTAATTAATTTAGTTAAAAATGCACGAGATGTTTTAATTGAAAGAAAGATTGAAGAAAGAAAGATTTTTATTAAATACTATGACGAACCAAATTATGTTGTTATTGAAATAGAAGATAACGCAGGGGGAATACCAGAAGACATTGTCAGTAAAATCTTTGAACCGTATTTTTCTACAAAATCTAATAAAAATGGTACAGGATTAGGATTGTATATGTGTAAAACTATTGTTGAAAAGCATAGTAAAGGAAAACTTTCAGTCACTAATTCAGAAAATGGTGCTGTTTTTAAAATAGAATTACCAAAAGGGTAATGATTTTATGTAAAGTAATATTTGTGTAAAATATAAGCTTTAATTTTAGGAGTAATAATTTGTTATATAAAGACTTAAAAGATAGTATTAAATCACTTGGTTTTGTTACAATTGAAGATTTTGTACATTATATTGGTGTAACACCAGCTGATATCCTTGAATGGGAAGAAAAAGATGAAGTACCTTATACAATATCATTAATAATTCATTTGTTAAAAGGCGATAAAGATTTACCAAATAGTATTTCACTTGATAGTTTAATTGAAGAATGTTTACCTTTAGCAGAGTTATTAGATGAAGCTTCATCTTTCCCTCATAAACTTGAAGAGATGTTCTTATTACAAAAAGAACTAAATGATTCAACAAATGGAAAAAATTGGGAATTAGGTGTAAATAGATTTGGAAAAGATATTAATTGGCTTAGATGTATTCATATGGAAGTTGCAGAATTAATTGATTCTACTCCATGGAAGCATTGGAAAAATATTAATGCTGAACCTGATATGAATAATATACATGTTGAATTAGTTGATATTTGGCATTTCTTAATGTCTTATATTTTACAAGAAACAAATGTACCTAAAGCTGTGTCATTAGTAAATACACATTGTATTTATGAAGCAGTAGAAGATGTAGATGTTAAAGCAATGGTAAAAGAATCAGAAAAACTATCATATATTTCATTAGCAATTGAAACTGGGAATATGCCTTCATTTAGTGGAATTGAGAGATTTATTGACCAATTCTTTAGATGTTGTAAAATATCTGGTTTATCATTTACATGGCTTCAAAAATTGTATATTGGTAAAAACTGTTTAAATAAATTTAGACAAGATCATGGCTACAAAGAAGGAACTTATATAAAAGAATGGAATGGTGATGAAGATAATGTTGTTATGGTTGCAATATTAGAGACTATGGAAGATGTTGGTTTTGATGACCTTTATTCTCAACTAGAAGATAGCTACCCAGGATAAGTTATAAAAACTTAAATAAAAAGAGAGACTTCTCTTTTTATTTCTCTATTTTAATCTCAAAACAGACACCATTATTTTTATTCTCAGCTTTTATATTTCCATTGCAATGTTTTTCTATAATAGTTTTGCACATATATAATCCTAATCCCGTACCATTTTTTTTATTTTTTGTAGAAAAGTAAGGATCAAAGATTTTATTTATAATATCCTCTGGTATTCCCCCTGCATTATCTTCAATTGATAATACTTGGTAGGAATCATATTCTTTATAATCAATTTTAATTACACTTTTAATAATATTATTTTCTTTTGAAGCATCTTTTGAATTATTTAATATGTTTAGTATTACTTGTAATAATTCATTTTTATAAATATATATAGGTTGGAGTTTATTTTTTCCATTAATAATATTTATATCGATATTTTGAAAGGACTTTTCTAACATTTCTAGGGATATATCTACAATATAATTTATACTGACAAGTTCTTTTTTCTTATCACTTTTAAAAAAGTTTCTAAAGTCATCTATTGTATTAGACATATAATCCTGTCTCTTATACACATCTCCGAGC
>CAJXPH010000107.1 GCA_913057765.1 uncultured Campylobacteraceae bacterium | reverse complement strand
ATACGAGATCCTCTCTGGTCTCGTGGGCTCGGAGATGTGTATAAGAGACAGACGTATAAGTATCTATTTAAAGCAAGGCGACAAAAAATATCTGATGAAATATATTTTAGAAACTTGGATGATAATTATATTTACTTGTATAAAGTGATTGATATTGATAAAAGAAAAGCTAGGTTTGAGCTTATTTCAAAAGAAGAAAAAATAGTTGAAAATTCTAAAAAACTACATTTAATTTGGTGTATAGTTGATCCTAAAACTATTGAAAAAAGCTTGGCTTCATTAAATGAATTAGGTGTTTATAAAATCACATTTTTGTATTGTGATTATTCACAAAAGAATTTTAAAATAAATTTTGATAAGTTACAAAAAATATTAATTAATTCTTCTTCTCAATGTGGACGAAGTTCTATTATTGAACTTGATGCTTCAAATAGTTTAGATGAGTTTTTACAAAACAATAACGATGTTTATGCATTGAATTTTTCTTCTCAATCAATTGATGAAAAAAAAGATAATATTGAAAAACTTGTTATTGGATGTGAAGGTGGATTTTCTAAAGATGAAGAGTCTAAGTTTGAAAAAGAAAAAATTGTAGGATTTAAATCAAATTTAATATTGAAAAGTGAAACTGCAATTATTTCAGCAGCATCGAAAATACTAATTTAAAAGATAGACTTTTTTTGCCTATCTTTTAATGTTTTTACCAGCTTCTAACGATTGAGTGACATCTAGCACATGCATTTAACATATCTGAATATGCATTTGCAGCGTTGATATATGCTTTATCATCTAAGTTTAGTTCTAAAACAGTTACATCTAAATCGATTCTTTTTGCTGCGTTTTCAGCAACATTAACCATATGTTTTTTATTTTTTGGTAAATATTCTGCAATTACTTCTTTTTTAGAAAATAAAGCATTACCTTCTTTTACTAATGCAGAACCACTTTTGATTAATTCAAGATTATTGTTCAAAAAACCTTGCTGAATTTGAGTCATCCCATTTTCCATAATTGACATAGATTTTTTCATAACATCCTCTGCTGATGCTAAAGAAACAGTTAACATTGTAGCTGCTAAAAGATTAATTAATTTCATTTACTTCTCCCTCTAAGTTTGTATAATAATTATATTATAAATAATATTAAAATAATAAAAAAAGGGATGGAGAATATCCATCCCTTTTATTGATAAGAGTACTTCTTAGTGAAGTTCTCTCCATTTACTAGCTTTCCATAACCATGCAAAGATAGCAAAAATAACTAAGTAGATTAAGAATTTAGGTCCTAAAGCTTCTCTTTCAGCTTTCTTAGAATCACCAACTTCTTGCATATAAGTAACAACTTGATCTTCAGCGGCTTTAGTTAAACCAACTCTAGGCATAGCTGTACCTTCAAGATGTTTTTGTGGGTCATTTACAAATTCATGTAAATAACTTTCACTTCTTGATCTAATGTATTGAGATAAATCTGGAGGTAATTTACCCATGTATGCTTTGATATTCTCATCAGGAGTCTTAGCAGACATTGTACCTTTTTTCATATCTCCATATTTAATTGAGTGACATCTTAAACAAGCATCAGTAAATGCTTCTTTATTTGTCATCTCTTTTGGAGCAATTGATTGTAAATATGCAACCATATCTGCAATCTCTTGAGGTTGCATCCAATCGTAATTAGGCATTGGATGAGTTGCCCCATCTTCAAATTTATGAGCAGTTTTAGCTGCTTTTGCAGGATTTTTAATAAATGCAGCTAAATAGTCAGCATTATATAATTTTCCTGAAGAACTTAAATCTGGAGGAACTACACCATAAGATGCACCTGAAGTAGCGTCATCCATTAATGGTGGAAAGCTTTGTGAAGTAATTGAGTGACATGCAATACAATTTGATTGTACTAATGCAGCACCTGCTTCAGCGTTACCTTTCATTCCTTTTAATCCATCAACATCTTTAAAAGAATAATCTGGAGCTGGTTTTGGTGGATGCATTTCATGGTGAGCGTATGGTTCAACTCCCCAGTAAGTAACAAGTGTAAAAAATACTACTACTGCTAAGACTTTTAATTCTTTCATTATACACCCCTTCTTTTTGCATCAATTTTCGTAACAATTGGTAATGCAACAAATATTAAAATAAATGCAACAGCGGCAACAAAACCAACCCATGCATTTGGACCTGTAGGAGGTAATTTACCATATACAGTTAATACAATTAAATCAACCATTAGTATCCAGAACCAAATAAAGAACATAGGTCTTTTACTAGCAGGTAAAATATCTGGATCTCTATCTAAGAATGGTAATAATAAGAATGCAACGTTGGCGAAACCAAATGCTGCTAAACCAATATCAAATGCTTTAAATCCAGCAATATCAAAGAAGAAACCTCTTAATACTTCATACGACCATAAGAAATACCACTCTGGGTAAATATGTGCAGGAGTAACCATGTTATCAGCAGGATCGAAGTTAACTGGGTCCATTGCAAAATTATAATGGAAGAATACTAAGTAGAAATAGAAAATTAAGAAAATACCAAGTACTGCAAAATCTTTTGAGATAAATACAGGCCAGAAAGGAATTACTTTAGATTCTTTTTTATTTCCTGCTAAGTATTTTTCAGCTTCAGCATCATAATCAAGTTCTTCAGAAGTTTGGTTATTTACGTGAGGAATTCTTAATGTATAGAAGTGTAATGCAATAATACCTATAATTGAAAGAGGTAATAAGAATACATGTAACATAAAGAATCTAGTTAATGTAGCATCAGCAACGTTGAAGTCACCTCTAATCCATACAACTAAAGCATCACCAATTAATGGGATACCACCAAATAAGTTTGTAATAACCATTGCAGCCCAGTAAGACATTTGTCCCCAAGGTAACATATATCCAGAGAATCCTGCAGCTGAGAACGTCATGAATAATAACATACCAGAAATCCAGATCATCTCTCTACCCTTCTTATAAGAACCGTAGTAGATACCTGTAAGCATATGGATATAAATGATTAAGAATATAACAGATGCTGCAACACCATGCATGTGTCTAAATAACCAACCATACGCAACTTCTTGCATAATTGTGTAGTTAACAGAATCAAATGCTAAGTTTACATCAGGCTTGTAATACATCATTAAGAAAATACCAGTAATAACTAATATTTTAAATGTTACTGCTAATAGAACACCCATAGCCCATAAGAAGTTAATATCTTTTGGAATCCAGTATTCTGTCATCATTACTTTTGTAAAAGTAGTAGTGTTTAACCTTTGGTCAAACCATTCACCTAGTGAATTTGCTTTTTCAATTTTTGCCATTTACTACCCTTTACACTTGAGCTTTTAAGAAAGCGTCAAGTTTTTTGTATTCAGGACCTTCTTCACCAAGAACAAGTTCTGTTCCTTTTACACTAAAAGGAGGTAAGTCTAGAGGTCTTGGAGGAGGACCAAATGTTTGTTTCCCACTTGAATTAAACTCTCCACCGTGACATGCACATTTCCAAGTTTGTTTCTTCCATGCTGGAATACATCCTAAGTGAGTACATAGTCCAATTGCAACGATAAATCTATCGCTCCCAACAATTAAATCTCTCTCAGATTTTTCCATTTCTGCTGTTTTCTTAAGAACAAAAATTGGTTTACCTCTCCACATTACTGTAGCAGGGTCACCAGCTTTTAGTCCACTAAGTTCAACATTAGTAAATCCTCCAGATAATACACTTGGTAATGGATCCCACGCTTGTTTCATACCAACAAGAGAGGCAGCTCCACCAACTGCAGCAACTGCAGCAAATGTAAAACCAAGAAAATCTCGTCTATTTGTGTTGTTAGACATTTAGCTTCCTTATTTTAAAATTAAATCTAGACATTATATTGTTAATTTACTTAAATAGATATGACTTATGTCAAAAAAGGTGTCTTTATGGGAGAGGTGTGATTAATTTACACACTATAATTATAAGCTAAACTTATTAAAGAGTTATCACCCTCTAATAAATTTAACGATTTCTTCTTCAATTTTCTCTTTTTTTATTACTGAATCATGATTGATTTTTGCAGAAAATAATTCTTTAATACTTGCAGGTAAAGTGGCTTTATATTCTTCTGCAATTGTTTCTAACGCCTCTTTATCTGGATATGAAATGCTATTTTCATGCAATGCATTTAAAACAGTTGGTGAAAACTTTGTCCACTCTGCAGTAGAATAAATAACTGTTTTTAAATCCTTGTCTTTTAATTCTTCATATGCTTTTAAACAAGTTGCAGTATGCGGATCCATTAGATAACCTTCATCCAAAAAGTTTTTTATAACTTTTGAACCATATGTATCATCTGAATTAATTGCACTAAAATATTTTTTTAACTTTTCAGTCTCTTCTTGAGTCATTGTAAATATTTTTTTCTCATTTAACTCATCAAAAAATTCTTTTGTTCTTTTCGCACCATATAAAGAATAAATAACTCTTTCAATATTTGAAGATTTTAATATATCCATTGCAGGTGAATTTGTAAGTTTTAATTCTTTATTTCTAATATCATAAACACCTGTATTTATCCATTCAGTTAAAATATTATTTTCATTTGAGGCAACTAAAAGTTTTTCAATAGGTAGACCCATTTCTTGAGCATAAAAAGCACCAAGTACATTTCCAAAGTTTCCACTTGGAACTACTAAGTAGATTTTTTCTCCAAATGTTATCTGTTCTTGTTTAAGAAGTTCTATATATGACCAAAAATGGTAAATGATTTGGAATATGATTCTTCCAAAGTTTACAGAGTTTGCTGCAGACAATTTTATACCATCTCTTTCTAACTCATCTTTAAAAGATTCAGATGCTAAAAGATTTTTTAATGCTGATTGGGCATCATCAAAATTTCCATGAATCCCTAAGACTTTTAAGTTGTCCCCATCTTCACAAACCATTTGAAGTTTTTGAACATCAGAAGTACCCCCATCTGGATATAAACAAGCTACTTGGATATTTTCTTTATTTTTAAATGTATTTAATGCTGCAGGTCCAGTATCACCTGATGTTGCTGCTAAAATTAAATATTTTTCATCTCTTTTTTTTGCAATTGAAGAAAGAATTGAACCAAAAGGTTGTAAAGCCATATCTTTAAAAGCACGAGTAGGTCCATGGTATTGTTCATGAACGAATAGATCATCTTTTACTTTTACAACAGGACAAGGATTTGATGCATCATCGAAATTGTCATATAAATCTAATGCTTTATTTATTTCCTTTTCATCAATATCAATTTTAAATGCTTTTAAAATATCGTATGCTAATTCTTTATAAGTTTTATTTACATGATTTTGAATAAAGTTATCATCAAGCTTTGGTAATTCTTTTGGGACATATAATCCACCAAAAGATGCACTTGGATTTAAAATTGCATGTGAAAAAGTTGCCTCAACTGGCTTAATCCCATCATTTCCTCTAGTTTCAATAAAATTCATTATTTTTCCTTACATCTCATCATTTATTAATTTTTCTAAATCTATTCCGTTATTTGGATTATCTCTTCTTAAAAATTGAGTTCCAATTCCATCACTAGTAAACAATTCTAATAAAATAGAATGTTCAACTCTTCCATCAATTATGTGTGCTTTATTTACACCATTATGAATAGCTTCAATACACGAATCAACTTTAGGAATCATTCCCCCTGCAATTGTTTCATCTTTTTTATAGGCTTCAACTTCATCTTTATCTAATGATGTTAATAATGTACCTTCTTTATTTAATACACCAACTGTATCAGTTAGAAAAAGTACTTTTTGAGCATTTAATGCACTTGCCACTCTAGAAGCTGCAACATCAGCATTAATATTAAATCCTGGATGATTTGGCTCTGCGCTATCAGCAATTGGTGCAATAACAGGGATAAATCCTTGGTCTAATAAATTATTTATCATCTCTGCATTTATTTCTGTAACAACTCCTGTATATCCAAATTTACCATCTTCTTTTGGCAGAGCTTTTATAATTGCAGAGTCTTTCCCTGAAATACCAATTGCTTTTGCCCCATGATGATTTAAAAGTGAAGTGATATTTTTATTAATTTCACCACTTAAAACCATTTCTACAACTCTCATAGTTTCTTTTGATGTAACTCTATGACCATCTATAAATTCTGATTTAATTTCAAGTTTTTCAAGTAGTTCTGAAATTCTTGCACCCCCGCCATGAACAATAACTGGTTTAATTCCAACTAGTGAAAGTAAAACTATATCTTCTGCAAATTTTTCTTGCAGTTGGGGACTAGTTTGTGCTGAGCCACCATATTTAATAACTATTGTTTTACTACTAAATTTTTTAATATATGGAATTGCGTCAAGTAGGGTTTGTACTTTGTGCTGTTTTTTTTGCATAGAATCATCCTAAGACTATTTTTTAAGGCAATAATTATATCGAATATAGTCTTAAGTGTGGTCTTGGTTTTTTAACAGAGAATTTTCAAATCTTACTACTTGATTCCTACCACTATTTTTTGCTTTATATAGTGCTAAATCAGCATATTTAATACAATCTGTAATGCTCTGAGCATCGGAAGGATACATAGATACTCCAATACTCATAGTTTTGAAGATAGTTGTTTTTCCACCTGTTGGAATCTCTTTTTTTGAAAAGTCAACTCTAATTTTTTCAGCAATTTTTTGAATATATTTTTCATCACAATTATATAATAAAAGCATAAACTCTTCGCCACCATATCTAATATCTATGTCAGATTCTCTAATTGATTCATTTAAAGTTTGCGCAACTATCTTAATTGCATTATCTCCAATATCATGTCCATAAGTATCATTTACCATCTTGAAGTAATCTATATCTAATAGTAAAATACCATAAGAGATATTTGTACGTTTACTTTGTGATTCAATTTTTGGAATTACATCATCTAAGTATTTTCTATTTTTCAAACCTGTTAAGGGATCAGTTTGAGCGTTGATTTCTAATATAAGCATTAGTTTTTTACTAATTAATACAGTTTTTGTAGCATCAACATAGTCTTGTATATATGGTATCATCTCTCTTACTTTAAGCATTTGGGAATGATTTTTTGTATAAATTGAAATAATTAAATCTAATTCGTTTGATATAGAATAAGGAATACAAAAATAATTCATGTCTTCACATGATTCACAAGATGGGCATACATTTTTAAATTGAGTTGAATCTATTATTGTATTTGTTCTATCTGCTCGGCATCCTGTTTCTAATATATTACAACGTATCTGATTATTTACGTAAACTGTTGAAATTTCATTTGTAACTGTATTTGCTTCAAAAAAATTAAAATCTTCTATTTTTAATTTTGTTTTTATTACTTGTGCTAATCTTTTATATACATCTTCAATTGTTTCGTCATATTCGATTGTTTTTCTAAATTTATATACTTCCGAAAGTCTATCAACTGTATGTTTAACATTAATTAGATGATCTTTATCTGTAACTTTTTGATTTTCCGAAAGGAAAATTGATATTTTAGAATCAATATCTTCAAGGGTAGTCTCAAGTTTTTCTAATAATCCATTAACCCAAAGTGAAACATCTTTAGCCTCTCTTCCCTTTGAATTTTTTATTCTATAAGAATAGTCACCTTTTTGAGCTTTATTCATAACTTTTTTAATAGAATCAAAAAGACTTAAAAAAGGTGAGATAATAAAATTCAATAAAAGAGTAATCGCTGCCATTAGTGCAAGTGCAATTAACATAGTATCTATAACTGTTTTTATTCCAAATTGTTTTGATTCATCAATTGACATCTCAATAGAAATTGCACCTAAGGTATCATTTTCTTTTGCATTAGTATGACATGAAATACAATCGATTTTTCCAGTACTTGTAGCATTGTATGGTATTGTAATTCTATATGTACTCTCCGAAAAAAGATTATCTTTTACAACTTTTTTCTCTTTCCCTGTTTTTAATACCTCTATATCTATATCATCTTTTGGTATTTCGTTATTGAATCCTTCTCCATACATAGCTATTACTTTTTGTCCACGACTTAGCCAAATCCTGTCAATATTAGGGATATCCTTTAGTTGGCTTAAAAATAATTCTCTGTCATCAATTACTCCACTTACCATTTGTGAAGTTAATGAATGCTCAATAGTTTTAGCTACAGCTTGTGCTTTGTCATCTATGCTTTGAATACCGTATTTTCTAAAGTTATAGATCATATCGGCAGTTATAAATATAAACATTATAGATATCATTGAAATAACTATTAAAATAATTTTATTTTTTGTATTCATTGGGAGCTCATTAGGAATAATAATTTAAATATAGTGGAATTATAACAGTAGATATTTAAATTAAGATTATTTTAAATTTAAATATAGTGAAAACTAAATATTTATTAAGTATTATTTCACTATGAAACATTATTTAGCATATAAAGCAAGTGCAGGAAGTGGAAAAACTTTTGCATTAACTGTCAGATACATTACATTATTATTATTAGGTGCGAAAGTAAAAGAGATATTAACTTTAACTTTTACAAATAAAGCTGCAAATGAAATGAGTGAAAGAATATATCACACCTTACTTAACCTTGGAAATGACGAAGCTTATTTAAATGCAATTATAGAACAATCAAATTTAAGAAAAGAAGAGATCTTATTAAAAAAAGAATTTTTAGTTGAAGAGTTTTCAAACTCTGCTTTATCAATTTTTACAATAGATAAGTTTATAAATAAAATTCTAAGAGAATTTTGTGGATATATTGGAATAAGTG
>CAJXPH010000106.1 GCA_913057765.1 uncultured Campylobacteraceae bacterium | reverse complement strand
TAAATCTCTTGCTCGTGACTTTGTTATTTACAATCAGTCTACTTATTAGGCGTTATTAACAAAATAAAAAGTTTAGGTGATATAAAATATCATCTAAACTTTCCATAGGATTATTTTATGACTAATAATTTAAAAAATGAAAATGAAAATTATACGAAGATAGAAAAAGTTATAAAATATATCGATGAAAACTTCAAAGAACAACCTACAATAGATGATATAGCTGAATATATTGGTATGAGTAAATTCCATCTTATAAGGGTTTTCAAAGAGTATGTAGGGGTTACCCCTATTCAATTTTTACAATCAGTAACATTAAATTATGCAAAAGAACATTTAAAAGAATCAAAATCAATATTAGACAGTTCCTTAGATATTGGATTATCAAGTTCTAGTAGGCTTCATGATTTATTTGTAAATATTATTGGTGTTACTCCAAAAGAATATAAAGAATTAGGTAAAAATGTAGATATTACTTATGGTTATGGTTCAACTCCTTTTGGTGTAGCTTTAATTGGTTTTACCAAAAGAGGAGTGAGTTATCTTGGATTTGTAGATAGTTCAAACGAAAATAAAGAATCACTTTTTTATAGATTTAAAGAGATTTGGGCAAAAGCAAATTTAATAGAAAATAATGAAAAAGCACAAGAGTATTTAAATAAAATTTTTATTGATAAAGAAAAGTTTGATTTATTTGTAAAAGGAACTAATTTCCAAATAAATATTTGGAAAGCTTTATTAAATATTCCCAATGGTTCAATAACTACTTATCAGGATATTGCAAATAAGATAAATAAGCCAAAAGCTGTAAGAGCAGTTGCTAGTGCAATTGGTTCAAACCATATTGGATATTTAATCCCTTGTCATAGAGTCTTAGCAAAGTCTGGTGCTATGAGTGGTTATAGATGGGGTATTGAACGTAAGAAAATTTTAGTTGCATATGAAGCTTTAAAAAATAATTAGTTCAATACAATTTTAGCTATATTTGCTATTAACATTGTAATAAGTACGAATATAAGAACTTTTTTTATAAATTCTTCTCCACCTTTTATAGCATAATGACTTCCCACATATGATCCTGCAATATTTGCAAGCCCCATTGGAATTGCAGCTAAAAATAATATTTTTCCAGCAATTAAGAAAGCTAAGACTGAACCAAGATTGGTAGCAAAATTAAGTGGCTTAGTAGAAGCAGTTGCCGTAAGATAATCTAAATGCAAAAACTTTTTCATTGAAATTGTTAGATAGGTTCCTGTTCCTGGTCCTAATAATCCATCGTAAAAACCTATTGGAGCAGTTGCTAAAAATATATTTTTTTTACTTAACTCTGAATTTTCTTCTTTTATTTGATTACTCTTTTTTAACAAAGCTAATAATGCAATAGGTATTGATAGTAAAATTGCCCATTGTATAATTTCATCAGATAAGAACATTACCAATTCACTTCCTATATACGATGTAATAAGACAAGGAATAATTGCGATAGAAACTATTTTCCAATTTATTTTTTTACTTGTGGCATATTTAATTGTAGCCATTAATGCACCAACTACACTTTGCATTTTATTTGTTCCTAAAACAAATATAGGAGGAATTCCACTAAAAAGTAACATTGGAACTGTTATCATTCCACCACCACCAGCAATTGAATCAATGTACCCAGCTATAAATCCTGTTAAAATAAAAATTAATATCCAATTTATAGATATTTCGTTTGCAAATTCCATTATTATCTTTCCTTTAAATAGCGCAGAGTATAGCAATATTTGGATTGTTTAGAGTTTAAAATTTAGTTATACTTTAATATATATGAAAAGGATAAAAAATGAATTATCAAAACAAAATTTTATGTAAAATAAGAACAATAACAACTTTTTTAACACTAACAAAAGATAAAACTTTATGGGAAAATGAAATTTTAAAAGCTTGTACTTTTTGTAATGAATTAACACAAGAATTTAATAAAAATGAATATGAAGTACAATCAATAAGAATAGTTACAAATGCTTTTGGAGAGTATTTAGATACTTCATCTTTAGTAAAAGCAAAAGATGATTTACAAATATTAAGTGATCTTTTAAGCACTTTTGCTAGTGATGGTTTGAGAATACGATTTGCAATTGGAGAAGCCAAAAATTTAAGTGAAATAGAACTCATTCCTGAACTTATAAAAGATTTTGGAGACCTTTGTAATGTATGCGTGAATGTTCCAATAAATGAATATTCTATTTTAGATGATGAACTTATAAATCATTGTTCTAAAGCAGTTCAGAAAATATCTCAAATAACACCAAGAGGTGAGGGTAATTTTAACTTTACAGTCAATTTTAATTGTAAAGCATTTATCCCTTATTTCCCAGCTTCATATCATGATAGTAATTTGGAAAACTCATTTGTAATTGGTTTTGAAACACCAGATTTGTTAGTTCATGTATTAAAAGAATTTAATAAAAATAAAAATATTAAAAATCATCAAGAATTGTTTCACAACTATTATTCTTTGATGAGTGAAGCTCTACAATATCATGTTGATAATGTAAATGTTATTTTGGATTCATATAAGAATAATAATTTCAAATTTGTAGGGATTGATAGTTCATCAGCTCCTTCCAAAAATTGTTCTTCAATGGTAACTGTATATGAAGAACTTGGTGTTCCTTATTTTGGAGCAAGTGGTAGTGTTGAAGCATCATCATTATTAACGAAAGTATTTAAAGGTGTGAAAAATATGCCTTTAGTTGGTTTTTCAGGTCTGATGTTAGCTGTTATTGAAGACTTAGGTTTAGCTCAAGGAACAATAGACAAAAACTATGACATAAGGTCTCTTCTTACATATAGTTCTGTTTGTGGTATAGGACTGGATACTGTTCCTATTGCAGGAAATACATCTATCAATAAAATCTCAGCACTTATGAGAGACACTGGAACAATGGCTTTTAGATTAAATAAACCACTTACTGTAAGACTTTTCCCTTATCCTAATAAAAAAGCAGGGGAGTTAACTGAATATGAGAGTGATGATTTATGTAATTGTGCAATTTTGACAGTTCCATAAGAAAAAAATCAATCTCCATACAAACTCCACGTAAATTATGATAAAATCACCGCAATTAATCGTGGAGATATAGTATGCAAAATAAAAAAATTGTTTTAATTTCGATTGTTGTTCTAATAGCAATCTTCTTAGGTGGTGGTTATGCTTATAAAAATGCACAATCTGAAAAGTCAGTTGCTATGGCAAAAGAGCAAGCACTATTGTTTGAAAGACCTCATTCTTTAGTTGTTGGAAATAAAGATGCAAAAGTACAATTAGTAGAATTTTTTGACCCAGCGTGTGCTACTTGTGCACAGTTTCATCCTTATATAAAAGATTTACTAAAAAAGAATAATGGAAATGTAAAACTAGTTTTAAGATATGCACCATTTCATGAAAATTCAAATTATGCAGTTAAAATGTTAGAAGGGGCAAGAGAACAAGGTAAATTCATGGAGACTTTAGAATTTATGTTTGATAATCAAAGATCTTGGATAGATAGACATGTTGTTAATCCACGAGCACTTTGGGGTATGTTATCTAAAGTTGAAGGTTTAGATATGGAAAAATTAGGTAAATTTATGAATGATCCTAAGGCAGACGCTATTATAAAACAAGATTTGGAAGATGCTGAAAAACTTGGTGTTACTAAAACTCCTGGCTATATTGTAAATGGTAAACCTTTACAAAACTTTGGACTTAAAAACTTAATCGAATTAGTTGAATCAGAATTATAAAAATATTTAGAAAGTGTGATTTATTTAATATCACACTTTCCAAACTTACATCTTAAAAGTTTTATTATCATATATACAAAATAAACACCAATTAATACTTCAAAAACTTTATATAGGATTTCCACTTAATACTCTTTTTTAGCTATAATTTCTTTCGAGATAATTATACAAGGAAATATTAGATTTATGGATAAAGAGCAACAAACAAATCCTCTTCACGGAATGACTTTAGAAAAAATACTAAATAGTTTAGTTGAAAACTATGGATGGGAAGAACTTGGAAGAAGAATTAATATTAGATGTTTTAACTACGAACCTTCTGTTAAATCAAGTTTAAAATTTCTAAGAAAAACACCTTGGGCAAGAGCAAAAGTTGAAAAACTTTATATGAGTAGAATAGATTAAGATTAATTATTTAGTTTTAAATTTTACTAAAACAGTTGTCCCTTCATTTATTTGACTTTTTAAATCTATTGTTCCTTCATGTAGTTTAGCAATTTTTTTAACCATAGATAATCCGAGACCAAATCCTCTGATTGCTTTTTCTTTAGAATTTTTAATTTGATAAAATTTATCAAAAATAAGATTTAATTTATCTTCTTCAATACCAATACCTTCATCTTTAATTGTAAGAGTTGTACCTTCTAGTGAAATAGTAACTGTTTTTCCAGATGGAGTATATTTTATTGCATTATCAATAAGATTTGTAATTAAAATTGAAAGTAGAGTATCATTTCCTAAAATTTTTAACTCTTCTAATTCTCCAATTTCAATTTTTATTTTCTTTTTTTCAGCAACAACTATATTTTCTCCAATAACATCTAGCAAGATATTATCAAGGTTTATTTCTTTAAAGCCTTCTTTTATAGTTTTATCTCTCATTCTTGTTAATATTAAAAGATTTGATACTAAACTTTGTAAAGAGTTTACTTCTTGATTAATAGAATTTAAAATTTCTTTATATTCTGGAATTGTACGTTCTTTTTCAAGAGTTACATCTATTTGGACCTTCATAGATGATAGTGGAGTTTTTAACTGGTGAGAAGCATTAGAGTTAAACTCTTTAATTTGTTGAAATGATTGATCAAGTTTTTCAGTAAGTTCATTTCTAAAAATTTCTAATGCTTTTATAGATGAAATAGCAATAGCAACAGCACAAATTGATCTAAAAACTTGTACCGGAATATGAAATGTTTCAAAAAACCATTGTTCATTTAATAAGTTTGCTGGAAAATGAGATGCCGTTGGTACGATAAGTCCCGCAAAAAATGAATAACAAAGAAAAGAAACACCTGCTATTTTAAAATAGAATTTCAATTCATTAATATGGCTTACCTCTTTTAATGAATTACTATAAAAATAAAGACCAATACCTAAGAATAATGAACCCCAAAATCCATATGTATAACGTATTGCGACAATTGTTTCATTTAGTCCTGGAAATAAAACAATATGTATAATAAGTAGGGATGTTCCTAAAACATATATAACAGGAGCTGCATAAATATGATAAATAAAGTGATATTTTGATGTGGTATCTTCAAAACTTTTTCTTAATATAAAACGTGAAAATTCAAATAAAAATAGATAAGAGAGTAATAAAAAAACAACTTCAAATGGCATTAGAAGATTTTGTGAAGAGGGATAAATATTTCTATATAATACAATCCATTCAACAATTGCGTGTAAAATTGCAAACATACCAAGAAACCAGATCTTATTTGCAAAAAACAAATCACTATCTTTTGTTCTTACAAATAATACTAAAACTCCAAAAACAAAAAATGATAAACCATAAATAAAATATACAATATCCATTTTAAGAGTTTGCCTCTATCTTATAACCTGAACCACGAATGGTTTTAATTAAAGGAAGTTCTCCTTCTATATCAACTTTTTTTCTTAGGTGGTGAACAAATACGTTGATTACATTTGAAGATGTTATTTCACTCATACCCCAAACTTTATCTTGTAGTTTTGTATGTGTAACAATGCTTCCTTTATTATTTAACATATAAACTAATATAGAGAATTCTTTACTAGTTAGTTCTATAGATTTATTAGCACGTTTTACTGTTCTTTTTGAAATATTAACTTCTAGTGTATCCAAAGTTATGATATCTGTATGATTATAAGATGACCTTCTTAGTAAAGAGTTGATTCTAGCAACAAGTTCTCTAAAAACGAAAGGCTTAGTCATATAATCATCCATTCCTGATTCTAAACTTTCTATCTTGTCATCAATATCATTTTTTGCAGTTAACATTAATATAGGAGTTGTATTTTTTTGAAGACGTAATTCTTTACATATTTGAAGACCTGAAATTATGGGTAGTCCCCAATCAAGTATGATGATATCATATTCATTTATTTGAGCTAAATAAAGCCCCTCATCACCACTATTGGCAGTATCAACACTAAAACCTTCTTCTTTAAGGCCTTTTGCAACAAATGTTAAAATTTTTTCATCATCTTCTACTATTAATACATTCATAAGAGAATCATAACTAAAACTTAATTGAATGATTATTAACACGAATATTAAGAAAAATTAATGTTTCATTAATGTATACGAAATGTAGTTATCTCATAATTACAGTATAAAAATTCAAGGAGAAGAAAATGAAAACTTTAAACAAAGTAGTTACAACAGGTCTAAGTGTAGCATTAGCTAGTTCACTATTAATGGGAACATCAGCATTAGCAAAAGGTGAAAAATATACTTTAGATAGTGCAAAACTATCAGCACCAATTACTTTAGATGCAAACAATCCAGCGTGGGCAACTGCTCCAAAACTAGATTTAGTTTTAAGTGAAACACCATATAAACCAAAAGGTTTCCCAGGTCTTACATCGACTAACGCAACTTTAAAATCACTATATGATAATGACAGTATTTATCTTTTTATGCAATATGAAGATCCTACTTATTCAGTTGCTAGATATCCTTGGATTAAACAAGAAGATGGTTCTTGGAAACAAATGAAAAACAAAGATTATACTGGACATGAAAATACTTACTATGAAGATAAAGCTGGTGTGTATTGGGATATAAATGCAAGAGGATTTGCTAAAAAAGGTTGTGCGATTACATGTCACATGACAAAAGATGGTCTAAATGCTGGAGTTGCTGATACAAGTGCAGGTAGAAAATATACAAGAAAAGATGGTCAAACTGTAGATATGTGGCACTGGAAATCAGTTAGAACAGGATTAGCTTTTGATTTATCACATGACCAGTATGTAGATCATGTTAAAAGTGAAAAGAAAAACTGGGGTAGACATGGCGATGAAAAACTTAGTGGTGGATATAAAAACAACATGACTAAAGATAAAAAAATGCCAATGTACATGAGTAAAAATGCAGATAATAAACTTACTTATCTTGTTAATGCAGATAAAGTACCATTTGTAGATACTTTTAAAGCTGGGGATATGGTTCCTGCAATTGTTGTTTCTAAAATGACAGGATCTGCTGCTGATATTATGACAAGTAGTGTATACGCAGATGGTAAATGGACTTTAGTATTTAAAAGAGCATTAGTGACTAATCATCCTAAATCAAAAGTTCAAGATGTTCAGTTTAAAGATATGAAAAAAGATTACTACTTTGGTGTATCAGCGTTTGATAATACACAAATCAACCACATGTATCACGAAGGAAGTATTAAACTTAACTTTAAATAGTTAAGAATAATAAAAGGTAAATAACATGAATATTCAACAACTAAATATTCAGGCAAAAACAGCGATCTCGCTGTTTTTGATGTTTATAATAGTAGCAACAATATCTTCAGTTATACTTCTTGGCTTAGAGTTAACAGGAGAAAAAAAAGGGATAAATATCCCAACAGTTTCACAGATACAAAATAAATATACAACTCCAGAACTAGTAGCTTCTATGAATGGTAGTATGTATGAACATGTAGCTGATGATGGTGATATTATCATTGTAGATAGATGGATAAAAAATGGTGCTAAGAAGGATGATAAAGATTATCCTGATGTTGCTGAAATCATCAGTTTAGATTGTGCTGATTGTCATAGTAAGTCGTCTAAGATGTCTAAAGCTATACCTTCTATGCCTTTTGAAACATTTGATGAGATCAAAAAACATACAGAAGCTGGATATTCATGGTCAAAAATGTCTAAACAAGCGCATATCCATATGTTTGGTATTGCAATGTTTTTAATTACATTAACATTGATTTTTTCATACACAACATATAAAGATAATATTAAAACAACATTGATTTGGACTTCATATGGTGGAGCATTTTTAGATATCTTCTCATGGTGGTTCTCAAAATTCTTTACAGGATTAGTTTATATGATTTATGTAATGGGTGGAGTTATGGTCTCTTCTATACTTCTAATGTCATTGTTAATTCTAATTAATCTTTGGAAGAAAGAAGCTTAATCTTTATGGATAGAGTCAACAAGAGTTTTATACTTTGTTGACTTTATTTTAAAGGAAGAATGATACTAAATAAAGCTCCAGTATATTCTATATCATTATATTTAAAAATCTCATTTTCAACTTTTATTTGACCATTCATATGTTTTTCAATTATCTCTTCAGACATATACAATCCAATTCCTGTACCTTGAGATTGGTGCTTAGTTGTAAAGTATGGATCAAACACTTTCTCAATAACATCTTCTTGAATTCCTCCCGCATTATCTTTTATATTTATAATTAGTTTGTCTTCTTTAGAATAAACATTAATAAATATATTTTTTTCTTTTATATTTTTTAATTCTAATGCATCTCTTGAATTATTTAATACATTGATAATAACCTGTAACAATTCATTTTCTAATCCATTAATCTCTACATCTTTTATTTCTTTAATAATATTGATATTTCTATTACTGAATTGTGTAGAAATCAAAGAAAGTGTTTTTGCAAATAAAGTTTTGATATTAAAGAATTCTTTCTTTTTATTTGGATTAAAGATATTTCTAAAGTCATCAATAGTTTTTGAAAGGTATTGCACTGTATTATTTCTGTCTCTTATACACATCTGACGCTGCCGACGAAGAGGATAGTGTAG
>CAJXPH010000105.1 GCA_913057765.1 uncultured Campylobacteraceae bacterium | reverse complement strand
ACGAGATCCTCTCTGGTCTCGTGGGCTCGGAGATGTGTATAAGAGACAGTAACTATTCTTAGCCTATTTGGGAAGTTTAAAGAAAAACAATATCTTGAGATATTATTTAAAGATATAAATAATATAATGTCCTAAAAAAAGAGTCTAAATGCCTAAACTATTTAAAAATTATATAATCTTTGGTGCTATAGTTGTAATAATATTATCAATTGGAAACTTGTCTTTTCTTTGGCTTGCTGTAATATTTTTAATATCTGTTCTTCTTGGTTTATATGATATAAAACAAACAAAACATTCTTTATGGAGAAACTTTCCTATAGTTGGAAGAATGAGATGGGTATTAGAAGAATTAAGACCTCCTTTTAGACAATATTTTATTGAATCAGATATTGATGGAGTTCCTATTAGTAGACAAATGAGAACAGTAGTTTATAGACGTTCAAAAAAACTAGCAGGAACAATTCCTTTTGGTACAAAAATTGATGTATATAAAGCTGGCTATGAATGGATTGGGCACTCTTTAAAAGCTTTGAAAGCACATGATTTAGATCAAAGTCCAAGAGTAACAATAGGTGGAATAGATTGTAAAAAACCTTACTCTGCTTCAATATTAAATGTATCGGCTATGAGTTTTGGTGCATTAAGTGCAAATGCAGTTATGTCTTTAGGTCATGGTGCAAAAATCGGAGATTTTGCACTTAACACTGGAGAAGGTGGATTAAGTAGATATCATTTAGTTTCAAATTGTGATTTGATTTGGCAAGTAGGTACTGGTTATTTTGGTTGTAGAAATGAAGATGGTACCTTCAATGAAGAAAAGTTTGCAGAAAAATCAAAAAATCAAAATGTAAAAATGATTGAAATTAAACTTTCTCAAGGTGCAAAACCAGGACATGGTGGAATTTTGCCTGCATATAAAAATACAGCAGAAATTGCAGAAATTAGAGGTGTTGAGGCTAATACTAGAGTTGATTCACCTCCTACTCATAGTGCATTTTCCTCAGTTGAAGGCTTACTGAAATTTGTAAAAATTTTGAGAGATTTATCTGGAGGAAAACCTATTGGATTCAAACTTTGTATTGGAAGAAAAGAAGAATTTATTGATATCTGTAAAGCTATGATTGAGCTTGATATTAAACCTGATTTTATTTCAGTAGATGGTGGTGAAGGTGGAACTGGTGCCGCTCCTCTTGAATATACAAATTCTGTTGGTATGCCTATGCGTGAAGCCTTAGTTTTTGTAGTGGATTCCTTAAGAGGTTTTGATTTAAAAGATGATATTAAAATTATAGCTTCTGGAAAAATATTAAATGGTATGCATATTACTAAAGCTTTATCTCTAGGGGCTGATTTATGTGCAAGTGCAAGAGGGATGATGCTAAGTCTTGGATGTATTCAAGCTTTAGATTGTCATAAAAATACTTGTCCTACTGGTGTTGCTACTCAAGATCCTAGATTTACTAAAGGATTAGTAGTTGAAGATAAAAAACAACGTGTTGCAAATTTTCATAGTGGAACAGTTGAGAGTTTTGTTGAAATTTTAGCTTCAGCTGGACTTGATGATTGCAGTAAGCTTGATAGAACTCACATTTTTAGAAGATTAGATCAAACAAGTTACAAAAGATATGATGAGTTATTTACTCCAATAAGAGTAGGTGACTTACTTAATAAACCGTATCCTCTAGATTTTGAAAGATTTATGAAGTAGTTAAAATGCAAAATGAATTAATAACAGAGTATGGATATCAAATAATTGTCAAAGAGTTTAAAAAACTTGCAGAAGTAGAAAAACCTTATTGGGTAAAAGAAAAAGAAATTGCAGCTGCCCATGGAGATAGAAGTGAAAATGCAGAATATATTTCTGCAAAAGAGATGCTTCGGAATATTGATAAAAGATTAAGGTTTTTAGCTAAGATTATTAATAACTCTGATGTAATTGAAACTTCAAAAATACCACATACAAAAATTAATTTTGGCTCTTGTGTAAAGCTTCTTGATTTGGATACAAATGAAGAAAAAAAATATATAATAGTTGGAACTTATGAAACTAATCCTAATGAGAATAAAATTTCTAATAAATCTCCATTAGGAAAGGTTTTATTAGGTAAATCTTTAAATGAAGAATTTGAGTTTAAAATAAATAGTACTTCTTATGAGTATGAAGTTCTAGAAATAAGTTTATATAAACCAGAATAATACTTTTATTCTATAATAGTTTCTTAAAAGCTACAATTAATACTTGATTCTTAATATTATATATTATTTTAGTAGAATACAAAAAAATATGGATAATAGATGAATATTAATGATTTAGAAGAGTTAATTTTAGAAAATTTAAAAGATAAGAATCTAGAGTTTAAAAGGATTTTTCATGGACGAGGAAATTTTTTTGATGATTTTAAGTATTTAACTGTTGATAGTATTGATTCAATTCTTTTTGTATCTTTTTATGAAGAAGTAATATTAGAACAAGAGTTAATATCTCTACTTGAAGATATTGCAAAAAAGAATGCTTTTAAATCTTTTATTGTGCAAAGAAGATATTTATCTAAAGCTCCAATTGAAATTATTTTTGGAATTATTGAAGATGAATTATTTGCAATTGAAAATGGTTTAAAATACAGTATAAATTTTTCAAATAGAAATATTGGAATTTTTCCAGATATGAAAATAGGGCGAGAGTATATACAAAGTATCTCAAAAGAAAAAAATGTATTAAATCTTTTTTCTTATACTTGTGCTTTTTCAGTTAGTGCAATTGAAGGTGGTGCAAAACAAGTTGTTAATGTGGATATGGCAAAGGGTGCTTTAACTACTGGACGAAAGAACCACCATTTAAATAATCACGATACAAAAAAAGTAAAATTTTTACCATATAATATTTTAAAATCATGGAGTAGAATAAAAAAAGATGCTCCTTATGATGTGATAATTATAGATCCACCTTCTTTCCAAAAAGGAAGTTTCGCTGCAACTGCTGATTATGAAAAGATTGTAAAAAGGTTAGATCAATTAGCTTCAAAAGAGTGTACAGTATTATCTTGTTTAAATGCTCCTGAGCTTGATACTACTTTTATGAAAGAGTTATTTAAAGAGAATGCTCCTGAATTTAAATATATAAAAAGACTTGAAAATTTGGATACATTTGTTACTAATAATAAAGAAAAAACACTTAAAAACCTGATATTTAAAAGAGGGAACATGTTTATTAATCCAAAGGCTTGTCCATTTTGTAAAAAAGATAATAACTGTATGGTTAATGAAGCAAGTAATTGCTGGTGCAATGAAATAAAAGTACCTGAAGATTTAAGAAAATTTATTCCAATTGAGTATAAACTAAAAGCATGCATATGTAGAGAATGCATACTTGAGTATAAGAAAAATAAAAAAGAATTTATTAAAAAATTTGTTTAATAAAACTTGTGAATATGGTCTAATAAGTTAACAAAATTAATTTTTGAACCTTTTGCTTGTAAATATTCATTTAAATATTTTTCAGCAGCATCCATATTTTCTTCTTGTTCTATCTTTTTAAGTTTTGAATATAGTTCAGATATAACTTCAACTGCATCATGAGAAATTGTTTTTCTATGAGCTGTATAGCCAATCACACTATTTGTATCTAAATCAAGTCTTGTTTTAAACTCTGTAAAAATCCAATAAAATTTACCATCTTTAGCAAGATTTTTCACTACTGCGTTAATATTCTTTCCTGATTGAATTCTTTCCCATAACAATTTGAATATAACTCTTGGCATATCTGGATGTCGAATGATATTGTGTTGATGACCTATTAGTTCTTCTCTGTTGTATCCAGAGATTTGTGTAAAGTAGTCATTACAGTAAGTAATAAGGCCATTCGCATCAGTTTCACTCACTAAATATCTATTGTTTTCTAGTACTATTTCTTCTTTATTTGGAATTACATTACTCATCTTAAGTCCTTTAAAAAAGTATATCTTTTATTTTTAGGAAAAATGCTTAATTAATATTTGCAAAAAGGTAAAATTTATTTTACCTTTTTAATCAATTTATTAAGATTTTTTGATAAAATCTTCCTACTTTTATCTTAGGAAAATTTATGATTGAAAAAAATCGTTGGTTAATGGCTTTATCTGCAGTTGGTGTTCATATTTGTATTGGTTCTGTTTATGCATGGAGTGTTTATGTTAATCCTATTCAAGAACAATTATCTTGGACATTGACTGATGTTACAATTTCTTTTAGTATTGCTATCTTCTTTTTAGGATTATCAGCAGCACTTATGGGGAAATTTGTAGAAAAAAATGGACCTAGAGTTTCAGCATTAATAGCAGCATCTCTTTTTGGATTGGGAACTGCTGGTTCAGGACTTGCAATCATGATGGAATCTAAGATACTTCTATATTTCTTTTATGGAGTATTAGGTGGTTGTGGCCTAGGAATTGGTTATATCTCACCTGTTTCAACACTAGTAAAATGGTTCCCCGATAAAAGAGGAATGGCTACAGGGCTTGCAATTATGGGATTTGGATTTGCATCTGCAATTTGGGGACCAACTATAAAAGTATTAATTGAAGCAGTAGGAATTGCTAATACTTTCTTTATTCTTGGAGCAGTTTATTTTGTAGTTATGTTTTTATCAGCACTTTATCTGGAAGCACCAGAAGAAAATTATATGCCTAAAAAATTCAAGAAGAAACTTGAAGAAGGTAAAAAGAAATTAAAAAAAGATTTATCACTTCTAGGTGTTAATGAAGCAATTAAAACTCCAAGATTTTATGGTCTGTGGTTAATGCTATTTATAAATGTTACCTGTGGAATTGCAATTATTGGAGTTGCTTCTCCTTTACTTCAAGAAGTTGTTGGAATATCTGCTATTGCAGCCGCAGCGGCAGTAGGGCTTATGGGAATATTTAATGGTGCAGGAAGAATATTTTGGGCCTCATTGTCTGATTACTTAACAAGACCGGTAGTATATATTATCTTTTTTGCTACGCAAGCGGTTGCATTTTATGTATTACCTTCAATTAGTGAGATAGTTTTATTTCAGTTTATTTTATATTTTATAATGTCTTGTTATGGTGGAGGATTTGCTTCAATACCTGCATATATTGGAGATATCTTTGGAACAAAAGAACTTGGTGCTATACATGGTTATATTTTAACAGCATGGGCTGCAGCTGGACTTGTAGGTCCTTTAATTATTTCAATCGTAAAAGATGTTACAGGTAGTTATTCTCAAACATTATATGTTTTTGCAGGCTTCTTTGTAATAGCATTTATAATTTCAATTTTGATGTTAATTAACATTAAAACTATTCAGAAGCAAAAAGAAATTAATTAGTAATTAAACCGAAATTAATATATAATCTAAATTAAAAAAAATCTTTGCTATAATCTTAAAAATAAAAATTAGTTCTCTTTTGTAAGAGAGCTATTTTATTGAAAATTTTTAGGACGGATTATGCAAGAAGGTAGTGGACTAGTTTCAAGATATGCCAATGGAAACTTAGTATTACAAATTTTAGTTGGTATTGTTTTAGGTGTTGTTGTTGCAATGATTTCAAAAGAATTGGCTATGTCCTTTTCTATTTTAGGAACACTTTTTGTAGGAGCTTTAAAAGCTATTGCTCCAATTTTAGTTTTTGTTTTGGTGGCAACTGCTATTGCAACTAAAGAAGTTGGTGTTCAAACAGAAATGAAACCTATTGTAGTTTTATATTTAATAGGTACTTTTTTAGCAGCACTTATTGCCGTAGCTGCAAGTTTTTTATTCCCTGTTGAACTTGTTTTAATAGATGCAACACAAAAAGTTTTAACTCCTCCAGATAGCGTTATTGAAGTACTTAAAACGGTATTATTTAATATGGTTGATAATCCAGTAAATGCACTACAAACAGGTAATTTTATTGGTATTTTAGTTTGGGCTATAGCAATTGGTTTTGCAATGCATTATAGTTCAAAGGAAACAAAAAAAGTCTTTTTTGATGTTTCAACTGGTATTACAAAAATTGTAAAGTTTATTATAAAACTTGCTCCTTTTGGTATCTTTGGACTTGTTGCTAATACTTTTGCACAAACTGGTTTTGATGCGCTTCTAAGCTACTCAAAACTTCTTTTGGTTTTAGTTGGGACTATGTTATTTATTGCTTTTATTATAAATCCAATTATTGTATTTGTTAAAACAAGAAAAAATCCATATCCATTAATTTTCACTTGTGTAAAAGAAAGTGGTATAACAGCATTTTTCACAAGAAGTTCTGCTGCGAATATTCCTGTAAATTTAAATCTTTGTAAAAAGCTTGGATTACATGAGGATACATATTCTATTTCTATTCCTTTAGGGGCTACAACAAATATGGCAGGAGCTGCAGTTACAATTACAGTTTTAACTTTAGCAACGGTACATACTCTAGGTATGAGTATTGATATCGGTACTGCATTATTACTTAGTCTTATCTCAGCACTTGCAGCTTGTGGTGCTTCTGGTGTTGCAGGAGGGTCTTTACTTTTAATTCCATTAGCTTGTTCTTTATTTGGTATTTCAAATGATATTGCACTTCAAGTAGTTGCAATTGGCTTTGTAATTGGAGTAGTTCAAGATTCTATGGAGACAGCTTTAAATTCATCAACAGATGTAGTTTTCACAGCTGCTTGTCACAAAGATAACTAAGCTTTTAAAGCTTAGTTATCAAAATGATTTAAATATTTCTTACATCTATAAAAGAACCACTTTCAAACTGTTCTATTTTTTCTATAACTTGATGTAGCTTTTGTGCGGCTTCATTTGGTTTTTGAATATCTCCATTTTTTAAAATCTTTGCAGAAGTATAAATATTATCATTAACTTCAAACCTTATATAATCTGTCATTGGTGTTTCAATTACTCCTGGAGCTACCGCCAATATTTTAGTATTTAACATCTCTTTAGAGTATAGATTAAGTAACATATTTAATGATGATTTAGATAAAGAGTATGCACCCCATCCTTTTGAGCCATTTTTAGAAGCTCCTGATGATATTCCTATTATATTGTTTACATTTACATTTGTAAGTATGTCTAGAAGCTCTTTATTAGCAAAAACATTTAAATCTAATACTTCTTTGATATCTTCATATGAAAGTTTTGTCATTTCTTTTATTTCACCTAAAGTTCCTGCATTTAAATATACTGTTTCAATGTCTTTTATTTGTGTTATAAAACTAGTAAGAGAACTTTTGATCTTTTCTATTTTTGATAAATCAAATTCTTTAAAAATAAAGTTTTTATTTTCTATAAGAGGTTTTCTTCTACTTATTCCATATACTATATACTCATGTTCTAAATAGTAATTAGTAAGTGCAAGTCCTAATCCTGAACTACAACCTGTTATTAAAATATTTTTATTCATTTATTTTTTCTCCCATTTATATCTTGTATCATCTTTTACTTTACTCCAAAATAGTTCTCCTGAATCTCTCCAAGCATCTAAAACTATACTATCTTCAAAAGATATATCATCTCTAGTAAGAATAATACTACTATGTTCAAAGTATTCACCTCTATTGGATACTACACGTATAAATTTAAAAGTTTTAAATTTTTTTCTTTTTAAATATAGTTGTAATTCATTTGCATAGTGATAACAGAAACCTTTTTCTTTTAAATTTAAATTTATTAAAGTATTGTGAAATAATGCAGGTCCTACTACTTGGAATTTATTTGCTAAGTGCTTTGAGTATGTTATTGCATCATATGAACTTTTTAGTGCTTCGTTTTTATCTATTTCTTTTGATAAAGATAAAATATCATTTGCTAATATTTGTATTTTTTGATCATGATAAGTTCTTTTCTCTAAATTAATATTAGAATAGTTACTACTACAAGCATTAAAGGTTAATATAACTGTTATTAATATGAAAATTTGTTTCATTGAAATCTTTTAGTTTTATTTAGTACATTATAATTATATTTATTTAAATTATACTTTACAAAATTCTATACTTTAGATATAATCCTCTAAATTATGGAGTATGGAGAAAAAAAAGTTTATAGCTTTTTTTAGTAAATTGCAACAATTAAAAATAACAAATGAAATAAAAAACTTAGATATTACAAAAATAGAAGATAACCTTTTCTACTATAAATATGATTCGAGAAATGTAAAACCTCTTCTAAAATCTGATGAACACGATATTTCTATCGAAAATATTGCTACTTATAACAGTTTTAAGGGTGAAGTTTATGAAAATATAATCTATGAACTTCTTTTAGATTATGCCTTAACTAAAGATGTTATTACTAAATTTATATTAAAAGGTCCACATCAAAATAGAGTCGATGAACTTTTTAAAACTGGGCTTATGATTGATCGAAGCCTTCAAATTACTTATAAATCTAATTATAAAGATATTAGTGAGTTTGATGCACTTTTTTTTAGTGATGATGCATTATATTTTGTAGAAATGAGTACTTCAAAAAAAACTGTTAGTTTAAATAAAAGATTAGATAAAAAATATGCTTTATTAAAAGTTTTATTTCCTAATTTACATATTAGAGCTTTAATTGTATTAACAGAAGGAACTGTAGGTTTAAATCGTTTTCCTTCTTATTGTACAATTTGGATTACTAAAGATTTGACAGATAATGAACTTTTAAAAAAGCTTGTTTTTACAAAAAAGAAAAAAAACTTAAAATCTCAATATACAGAAGATAAATTTACAGAAGCTTGTTTTATTAGAACAAATAAATTTGTTTATTTTCAAACATTAGAATGGATATTAAAAAAATCAAGAGAAAAAAAAGAAATACCTTTAAATTTAGATTTCTTCAAATCAAAAAGATTATCTTTATATTTTGATATTTTTACTAAATTATACATTGGGTTCTTAGATATTGATGACTTTCATAATATCTGTCTCTTATACACATCTGACGCTGCCGACGAAGAGGATAGTGTAG
>CAJXPH010000104.1 GCA_913057765.1 uncultured Campylobacteraceae bacterium | reverse complement strand
ATCTACACTATCCTCTTCGTCGGCAGCGTCAGATGTGTATAAGAGACAGATCTTCTAGTTTTTACTCTTATGCAAATGAATTAAATATAATTGATTTATCAAAAAATAAGTGGGAATATCGATGGGGTGATTCTTCATTTAAAGAAGGTATCCCCTTATGGACAAAAGAGAAAACTGATTCTTCTCTGTGGAAAGAAATTAGATATCCAAGTGATCCACCTAATCGTGAAGGCAAAACAAATATTTGGTTTAGAGTTAAGCTTCCAAGTATTTTGACTGTTGATCCTCATTTTTATGTCTTGAGTATGGATATTCTTCCCGAGGTTTATTTAAAAGGTGAAAAAATTTACCATTTTGGTGAAATAAATAAAGAAGGTAAAGGTGAATATGCAGGTTGGCCTTGGCATATGTTTCCTCTACCTTCTGGTAGTGAAGGTGAGTATTTATATTTTAGAATATATTCTGATTCTATTGATATAGGGCTTTTTGGTGAGATTCTAATTGCTTCTAAAGGTTATTTAATTGAAGGATTTTCAGAACATGATATCCCAAAAATTATGGTTAGTTCTGTATCCATTTTTGTAGCTGTGATTTTTATATTATCTTTTCTCTCAAAATTTAAACGAGTAGAATTATTTATTTTAGGTTCACTTTTTTTTACACAAGGTTTAACTGTTTTATTTTCTGTAAAAGTGTTACAACTTTTTTTCTTTTTCCCTTTGTTATATCAATTTGTCCTTTCTGCTTCCTTCTTCTACTTTCCTGTAGGTATGGCTATGTACTTGGATAAAACTATAAAATTTAAAGTACCTTTTAATCTGATAAGAAGAATATGGCAAATTCATTTGATTTATATTTTAGGAGCAATTTTAGGTGCATATTTGGGTTTTTATGAAATTCCTACGACCTATGCATATTTTGATATTCTTTATTATTTTATTACACTTCCTATTTTAACTATGTTTATGATTTATTTCTTTTTTAAAGGTGATAATCAAGTTAAACTTATTACTTCAAGTTTTTTGATTATTTCACTTTATTGGGTTTATTCATATTTGATTGCCTATAAAATTTTACCTTGGATAGAGTATCCAAGTGATATAGCTGTTTTTTTATGTTTATTACTTTTATCATATTCGATAATTAAAAATCTAAATTATACTATTGAACTTGAAGAAGAGAAAGAAGAATTAACAGTTTTATCTTCTACAGATTATTTGACAAAATTATATAATAGAAAAGAAATAGATATTGTATTAAAAAATAATGAAAATCTTTTTAAAAGATATAAAGATGTTTTTTCTGTAATTCTATTAGATATTGATGATTTTAAAGAAATTAATGATACTTATGGGCATTTAGTTGGGGATAAATTGCTAGCATTCTATCTAAGAATACAAGAGAAACAGATTTTGTAGGAAGATGGGGAGGAGAAGAGTTCATAATAATTTGTTCAAAGACAAGTAAAACTGATGCATTAAAATTATCAAAAAATCTTAGAAATATAATAGCTGAAACTCAATTTGATTTAGTAGGTCAAAAAACAGCAAGTTTTGGAGTTTCTATGTATAAAGAAAATGACTCAATCATTGGACTTCTATCAAGAACTGATGATGCAATGTATCTTTCAAAAAAAGCAGGTAAAAATGAGGTGACATTTAATTAAACTATTTATGTTTGAAATTCATCTTTATAGAATAAAGTATTAATACTTTATTCTATAACTCAATTTCTAAAGCAATAGGGCAGTGGTCACTTCCCATTATATCAGCCATAATATAAGCATCTTTTATATTATCTTTTAAGTCTTCACTTACATAGAAGTAATCAATTCTCCAGCCAACGTTATTCGCTCTTGCATTTGCTCTGTAAGACCACCAACTATACGCACCTTCTATATCACCTTTTGTATGTCTTAATGTATCAATATATCCCTTGTCTAGTAACTTTGTTATCCACTCTCTTTCCATTGGTAAAAAGCCTGATGTCTTTTCATTTGCTTTTGGACGGGCAAGATCTATTTCTTTATGAGCTGTATTTACATCTCCACAAACGATAATAGATTTTCCTTCTTTTCTTAGATTTTCACAATGTTCTAAAAATCTATCATAAAATTCCATCTTATAAACTAATCTTTCTTCTTTTGATTGGCCATTCGGAAAATATACGTTGAAAAATGCAATTTCTTTACTCCCAAGAGTAAAGTGAGCTTCATTGATTCTTCCTTCATCTAAGATATCAACCGTTGGGCAGTTACATTCAAAAGTAGTATCAATATCTGTAAATAATGCAGTTCCACTTCTACCTTTTATAGCTGATTGAGAACCAATTAATTTTTTATAATTTTTGTCGAAAATAGTATCTGGTATTTGTTCTATCATTGATTTTGTTTCTTGAACACCAAGTAAATCAACATTTGCTTCATCTACCCATTTTAGAGCTTCTTTTTTATCAACTGCTCTAATTCCATTAACATTCCACGATACAAATTTATATGTTTTCATTTATTACCTTTAGTTTATTCTTTGAGAGTTAAGATAAAGGGTAAGTTGATTCATGCATGATTCAAAATCTTTATTGTCTTTATATTTTTTTGAAAGAAGTAGGGCTCCTTCAATCGATGCTATTAAAAATGTAGCACACTGGTTTGTGTCTACATTTTCATTTAGTTGTTTATTCTCTTTTGCTTTTTGCAAGATGTTAGCAAATAAGTTTCTCCAATTATCCAAAATAGATGTAAGAATTTGAGCAAAGTCTTCATCTTGTTCAAGAGGTTCTTGAAGTAGATTACCTAAAGGACAACCATTGGTAAGATCCCAAGAATTTACATCCTGTAAAATTGAAATAAGAGATTCAATAATATCTTCATTAGTGTTGGCTACATCTTTCCACTTTTTTTCTATTCTTTGTGCTAATTTCTCATCAATCATGGCTAAAACCATATCTTTTTTTGAAGGGAAATAGTGATACATCGCACCTTTTTTTACTTCTGCACGATTTAAAATATTTGCTAGTGAAGCACCAGTATAACCCTTTGAAAAGATTTCTTGAAATGTTGCTTCAATAAGTCTTGTCCTAACATCTTGCATTTTTACCTTCTTAACTCTCTATGAATTTTTTTGTATTATATCTATAATATCTTGAGGTTCACATCTCTTAGTATAATCTTCATCAATAAATGAAAAAATAATCTCTTTATTTTTGTTTATTACATAAGTTGCTGGCATTGGTAATTCAAAGCTATCTTCTTTATTTAATCCAACAATATCAATTCCAAAACTTGCATAAATAGGTCTTAACTCTTCTGCTAATGAAAATACAAGTCCATACTCTTTTGCAATTTTGTTATTTGAGTCACTTAACACTTCAAATGCTAGTTCATTTTTTTCTTTTGTACTTAAACTTGCATCAGGTGATTGTGGAGAAATCGAAATAAGTTTTGCACCTAAGTTTTTCAAGTCTCCATTAATATTTTGTAATGCTTTTAATTCTAAATTACAATATGGACACCATACTCCTCTATAGAAGTTGATAACTATAAAATCATTATTTTCAAGTGCATCAGAAAGTGAAACTTGATTGTTTATTGCATTTGGTAAGTTAAAGTCTTTTGCAATATCTCCAACATTTAAAGCATTTTTACTTATTCTTTCATCTGCTAGTTTTTTTGTTGCTTTTAACATAACTTCTTGAACTTCTATTGGAGCTTTCTTTTTAAAGCCTTCTTGATAATTTTTAATTTCATCTAATAGTCTTGACATTTTAAATCCTTTTATTTTAAAACCAACTGGTTGGTCTGATGGAAGTTTAACAAAATAATTTCAAAGTGTCAAGGCTTTTTTTAAATTAGTTTATTTCTTGTTATTATTGATTGATAGTGTCTATTTTTTCGATAGTTTCTTTTTTCTCAAGAGTGATGAATTTCTTATCTGCTTCTTTTTCTTTTTTTTCATCAGAGCCTTTTTTATTTAATATAGCTCCAATTCCCATAGCCATTCCAAAGGCATTTCCTGTTGTAAGTGCATCGCCTTTCCCTCCATGAGTATCAATCTTTCCCTTTTGTAATTCATATGCATTAGTAACTGTAATAAAAATTACAGAGATTATAAATAGTATAGTAAATAGATTTTTCAATTTTTCTTTTCCTTTAAATTTTTATACATTCCAAATAGAGTAATAATTATCCAAAATACCTCAATAATAAATGAACCTAAGTTAAAATGTACAAACAGTGATATAAGTAGTAATATTGCACCAATTAGGTTTAAAACCTGATAAGAAAATGAAGTTATAGTATATTTTTTAATTTGTAATAATAAATATGCATATACTATGAAAAGCATACCTACAAAACCAATAATTTGGTAGATGTCCAAGATAGTTCCTTTTAAAAATTGGATTATACTACACTTAATCTAAAATCATATGTTCATTTCAATTTGGGATAGTAAGGTATATTTTGATATTTTAAAGAAAACTTTAAAAAAAGTAGAGATATGCCAGACGAAATATTATTAGGAATTATTACATTTTTTACATCAACTATTGCAGGAATAGTTGGACTTGGAGGAGGTATGATTCTTATTGCAATATTGCCTTCTTTTTTACCAATAAATGCCTTGGTTCCAGTCCATGGTTTAACTCAAATGTCAAGTAATTTTTCACGTGCGGTATTTGGATATAAAGATGTGAAAGCAGAGGTTATTCCAAAGTTTCTATTAGGCTCACTTTTAGGCGTATCTTTTTTTGCTGCGATTCTATATTTTATTTCTTTAGAGTATGTTCCTTTATTTATTGGTACATATATTTTATTATCTTTATGGAGTCAAAAGTTTAATGAAAAGATAAAGAGATTTGAAAGTTATGTTGTAATAGGTTTTTTTCAAAGTGGTTTTTCTATTGTTGTCGGAGCTACTGGACCACTTGCAACAACATTATTAGTAAAAGATTATAATGATAAGCATACTGTTGTTGCTACTGCTGCTGCACTAATGAGTATCACTCACATGTTAAAAGTATTTGCTTTTATGATTTTTGGTTTTGTATTTTTAGATTATATAGGTGTCCTTGCTGGAATGATTATTGGTGCAGTCGCTGGAAGTTGGGCTGGTACTAAATTAAGAGATAAAATTGATGGTAAAAAATTTATGCTTGCACTTAAGATATTGCTCTCTTTAATGGCTCTTAAACTTATAATTGGACTATTTATTTAGATTTATAATTAACTTTATATTATAATTTAAATAAGGAAACAATATGAAAACAAAAAAATTATTACTGGCTACTTCTTTAAGTACACTTCTTTTATTTACAGCTTGTTCGTATACTCAACCAAAAAATAATTCAATTGATTTAAAAACTGAGCAAGAAATGAAACTCAAAGCTATGAAAGCTATCAAGACTGTTGCCGGTGCATTGCAAAATACTCTTAATGTAAAAGTTAAAGAGGGTGGTTTATCAAATGCTGCAATTTTTTGTTCAACTCATGCAACTTCTTTATCAAAGGAAGTATCTAAAACTTTAGATGAAGGTGTTAAATTAAAAAGAATTACTGATAAGCCAAGAAATCCAAATAGTCAAGCAAACGATGAGCAATTAGTTGTGTTTGATGAAATTAAAACAAAATTACTAAATGGCGAAAAAATTGATATGATAGTAAAACGAAAATCATCTAATCATTATCAAGTTTATAAACCAATTATAATGTCAGGAAAATGTTTGAACTGTCATGGAAATGATGAGAAAAGAAATCCTGAAGCATATAATATAATATCAAAAAAATATCCAAATGATAAAGCCATTCATTATAAAGCAGGGGATTTTAGAGGTGCTTTTTTAGTTGATATTATAAATAATGATTAGGAAAAAATTATGAGCACAACACTTGCTTTTGATGTTTATGGAACATTAATTGATACAAATGGAGTAGTAGACTTATTAGAAAAATTTATAGGAGATAAAGCAAAAGCTTTTTCTGATACTTGGAGAGATAAACAATTAGAATATTCTTTTAGACGAGGGCATATGCAAAACTATGTTAGTTTTGCAATTTGTACGCAACAAGCGCTTGATTACACTTGTCTATTTTATAAAAAATATTTAAATGATGAACAAAAAAAAGAACTTATGGCAATATATGCAGTCTTACCTGCTTTTTCTGAAGTTAAAGAAGCTTTATTAAAATTCAAAGAAAAAGGCTTTAGATTATTTGCCTTTTCTAATGGCAAAAAAGAAGCAGTGGAAAAACTGTTAACTCATGCCGGAGTAATAGATTTATTTTTAGGTGTTGTTAGTGTAGATGATATTAAAACTTTTAAACCTTCCCCTGGAGCATATGCACATTTCTTACGAAGTGCAGAGACAAAAAATAGTGAATCTTGGTTGATTTCAAGTAACCCTTTTGATGTGACTGGTTCTATTTCTGCTGGTATGCGATCTGCTTGGATTCAAAGATCAAGTGAAGCAATTTTTGACCCTTGGGAAATAGAACCTACAATTACTGTTAACTCTTTACTGCAGCTAACTGAAAAAATCAAATAGTATTAAAATTTTATATATGTAGTATCACTAAAAAATATTTGACTTTTCTAACCTATAGTGATACTATTCGCAAAATGATAATTATTATTAGGGAAACTATATAAAATATGAAAAATCTATTTAAATCACGTGAAGCCTTACTCTACGTAATGGCAATATCTATGGTCTTTTCTTTCTCTGCTTGGATGAGTATGCTTAATAACTTTGTTATTGAAGCTGCATCTTTTGATGGTAGTCAAATTGGAATACTTCAAAGTCTTAGAGAGATACCAGGATTTTTAGCCTTTACTGTTGTTATTGCAATTATGTTTATAGCTCAACAGAGATTAGCATATCTATCTATGATGGCATTAGGTATTGGAGTTATGTTAACTGGGTTTTTCCCAAGTGCTTTAGGACTCTATATTACAACTGTTATTATGTCTGTTGGATTTCACTATTTAGAAACATTAAACCAATCTCTATCTTTGCAATGGCTTTCTAAAGCCAACGCTCCTATTGTATTAGGAAAAATAACTGCTGCAAAATCTTTTACAGGGCTGATTGCTTTTGTAATCATTTTTATTATGATGAAGTATTACTCGATAGATTATAAATATGTATATATGGTTTTTGGTGGCTCAACTCTTGTAACTGGTATCTTAGCTTGGATAGCATTTGAACATTTTAAAGATGATGTAGTTCAAGAGAAGAAATTAGTTCTAAAAAAAGAGTATTGGCTCTTTTATGTTTTAACATTTTTTGCAGGAGCAAGAAGACAGATTTTTATAGTATTTGCAGGATTTCTACTTGTTGAAAAGTTTGGAGTGGATATTCATAATATGGTTGCACTTCTTTTTGTAAATTCAATTCTAAATATGTATTTTGCTCCAAAGATTGGTAGGTTTATTGCTAGGTTTGGGGAAAGAATTACATTACGTGTTGAGTATATTGGACTTGTCTTAGTATTCTTCTCATATGCTTTTGTTGATAATTTATATTTTGCATTTTTTCTTTTTGTTATTGACCATCTTCTCTTTTCAATGGCAATTGCTCTTAAAACATATTTCCAAAAAATTGCAGACCCAAAAGATATTGCAAGTGCAAGTGCAATTTCTTTTACGATAAATCATATAGCAGCTGTATTCTTACCTGTATTATTAGGTCTAGTATGGTTATATTCACATTCTCTTGTTTTTATAATAGGAACTGGTATTGCTTTAATGTCATTTGGTTTTTCTTTTTTAATTCCCCGAAACCCAGAACAGGGGGTTGAGACTACCTTAAAGACTAAAAAAGATTAATTATTTTTCTTTTTTACAATTAAGAAAAAAAGCAAGATGACTTAAAAAAGTTGAAAATTAAATTAATTAGTATTCTATTAGTAGATTTATGTGCTAAAATAGATAGTTAGATAATAACAGTAAAAAATGCTTAAAAATAATATACTAAATAATTATTATATGATTGAGTAATTATTTTAAATTGTCAAAAGAACGATATTAAGATATTAGTTAAGGGAAATTAAACATGTTAAAAAGTACTCATCTTCAAAAAAATAAAAATGTTTGTATCAACTTCTCATCTTTTAGAAAAGCTTTCCAAAATATATTCACTCTTTGCTTTTCTTTATTAATTGTATCAGTAGATTGTTACTCGGCTGATAATAACAGTCTTGAAAATAAGACTGAGATTAAATACGGTTATCCAGACCAATCAATATTTATTGCAACAGTTAATGGTAAAGAACAGCCAACGACTCCTATGCTATCTGTTGCTAAAGAATTGTTTGAGCGTGCAAACCTTTTATGGAAGCCCACAGCTTATCCTGCTAAACGTTTATTTCGTAACTTCAAAAATGGTGAAACAAATTTTTCAATTTTAGTTCGTGCATCATCTTTACTTGAAAGTTCTATATTTAGTAAAAAGCCAGTTTACAGTACAAATTTGAACATATATTATATTGGTGACAAGCCACCTATTTCTACTAAAGAGGACTTAGTTGGAGCTAGTATTGTAACAATAAGGGGCTATAGTTATGGAAGTTTAGGAAAATTTATTAGAAACCCAAAAAATAGTATTATTAATGAAGTTACAAATACACACAGCAGCGCTTTTCGTATGTTAGAGTTGGGGAGGGTTGATTACTTGTTAGATTATGCTTCTGCTGCAGAGGATATAATATCAAAAAATTCTATTTCTCAATTACAATCAAATACTATTAGTAAGCTCAACATTTTTCTTGTTCTTTCTAAATCTTATCCAAATGCCGACGAAGTAATGACAAGACTTGAAACGATTATAGAATCTATAGATATTAATAAAATCATAAATAAATCCGGTACTAATTAGTCCCTGTGTTAATCAGTCATCTAAGACTATTATCGATACAATGCACTATTTAATATAATAAAAGAGTAATATGTCTGTCTCTTATACACATCTCCGAGCCCACGA
>CAJXPH010000103.1 GCA_913057765.1 uncultured Campylobacteraceae bacterium | reverse complement strand
ACGAGATCCTCTCTGGTCTCGTGGGCTCGGAGATGTGTATAAGAGACAGATAAAAGTAGTAAGTAAACACTATTATGGTTTTTTGAGAATATTTCTACTTTTCTGATATTTTTATTTTGATAAAGTGTGTTTTTTATAGTTTCTAACTCTGATGTCGTAGGAAAAACTTCTAGTTTTATTTTATAAAAGTGTGGAAGTTTTCTTTTTAATAAATCTATAGATGATTTTGATAAATTTGATTTTATATTAGTAATAATATTGTCTTTTTCCAAAGTAATAATTTTTTTTACTCTTATATCGGCTAAAGAGGTTATATCTTCTTTTATTAAAGGAGTATTAGTAATTATAACAATAGAATAATCACTCGCTATTGTGACTTTATAATTATCTAAAATATTTGTAGAAAAGCTATATATTATAAATGATATTAACATTGCTGTTAATGGAATTACAAAAGCAAAAGTATTTTTAAGAAACTTCATAGATAATCCCATCTTCAATAGATAGTTGTCTAAATCTAATTCCAAAGTTTTTTGGAACTCTATGTGTCACAACAACAACAGTAATTCCTAATTGTTCATTTGCACCTTTTAATAAATTCCATACAACATCAGCAGAATAATCATCTAAGTTTCCTGTTGGTTCATCTGCAATAATTATTTTAGGATTGTGGGCTAATGCTCGTGCTACTGCAACTCTTTGTTGTTCACCACCACTTAGCTCATTTGGATAGTATCCTTGTCTATGAGCTAATTTGACGTGGCTTAAAAGTTTAATTGCCTGTTCTTTTGAAATATCATGTGAGTAACCATTGATTTTAAGTGGAATCATAATATTCTCTTCTATTGTCCACTCTTTGATTAGTTTATAGTCTTGAAAAATGATACCAATGTCTTTTCTAAGTCTTCTTAGTGGTTTTCCTTTAATACCAAAAACATCTTGTCCTGCAATACTCAAACTGCCATGTTTTAAAGGAATTTCGCCATAAAATGATTTTAGTAGTGTTGATTTTCCACTACCACTTGTTCCACCAATAAATATAAATTCTTTTTCTTTAATTGAAAAATTACCTTTTTTGATAATATATTTATTTTCATCATATGAAAGATATATATTTTTGGCTTGTATCATTATTTTAGCATCTCTATTAATTCATTATGTGCTTTTACATTTGCACTAGTTGGTAATGGTAAGTCTTGAAAATATTTTGCTTGTTTATCTTCAATTAAAATATATTTACTCAAGGGTCTATCAAAGCTTCCAAAGGTAATTTGAATAAGTCCCGAGTTACTTTTTTCTTCTATTATGAATAAATCTTCAATATGAATAAAATAGTCATCTTTTACTACAGCTTTTGTACTAAGAGTTTTAATTATTTCGTCATATTCAATATCTTCAGGAAATGAAAAATCAAAATTTAAATTTATATCATCATCTTCTTGATTACAGATGAGTGTTACATCATAAATATTTTTACCTTGTTTCTTCCATCTATCTTCATATTTACTTGATACAGGCAAGTCTTTATTTATATCAATAGTAATTCTTCCTGTATTTAGATTTGTTAGAAGTTCAGTACAATAATCAAAATATTTTCTACTATCAGTTCTTAATTCAAGTGTTCCTTCTAGTTTTAATACTCTTAATGCTTCATTTATAAAGGCATTAGAATATACTCTTCTATGTGGCTTCTTATCCCAAGGAACAGGAAAGTGAACAAAAATTTTCCCTACTTTATTAGAACCAATAAATTCCATAAAAAGTCTTGCATCATAATTTACTACTAAAATATTATCAAGTTCTTGGATTTGAACTTGTTTAAGAACTTGCTCTATTGATGGTGTATGAATTTCAAGTCCAATAAATTGAACTTCAGGATTTTGTTTTGCTTGATGAATAAGATGTCTACCACTTCCAAAGCCAACCTCTATTTGTATTTCTTTGTCAGTTTTAAAATCATTAATAAAGTAATCAATGCCTTTTAAATATTCCTGAGTAGGTTTAATTTTTTGATTAATATTCTGAGTATTAGAAAAGACGATATTTGCTTCAACTTCATTTGCATAATCATTTAAAGCATCTTTTACTAACTGCACAGGAGTGACTCTTGTCACTTTATCAGCTTTTAAAAGATGTTCGCCTTCTTTATCTTTTAGTGTTAATAAGAATTTTTTATTTTCTTTTTCAACACATATCTTATATTCAGTTTTTCTAATCTTCTCTGTAAAATTATATGATTTTGCAATAAAATCAAAACTCACTTCCTCTTTTTTCAAAGGAGTAACTAATTGTTTGTTAAATTTATTAAAAACTATGTGTGGCATATATTAATTTAACTTTTTTAATTTTGGTAACACTAGTTCTGTATTATTTGTCATAGATGAAACTATTCCAAATTTATCAACAGACTGAATTGCATAATTATATTCTACGCCTCGTATAATATCTTTATCTTCATATCTTAAAGCAGTAATTCCTTCAAATTTAACAGTTTTTGATTTAAAGAAATTTTCTTTTATTGTTTTATGAATAATATATGAAACAGCTCGGTTATCACCTGCTTGCCAATTTAAAATTGCTTTTTCTCCTTGAATTTGAGCTAAAGTAATAATTGGTTTATTTAATTTTCCTAATGTTGCACCCATTACGGCGTTTATATTTAAATCACTTTCTAATCCATCTTTATCAACTGAACTTATTTTATAAAAGTAAACTTTCCCATCTTCGTTTACAAAGTCCTCAAAACTTAATGTTTGAGTATTCACTGCTTTTATTTTGTCAAAATAACTAGTAGAATCAGTGCTTCTGTAAATATTATATTTAATAACATCAGATGAATCAGATGCTTGCCAATCAAGCGCTATTTTTCTAGGTAATTCATTTGTTGCTTTCAATCCTAAAATCCCTTTAGGTAGAGGTTTAGTTTGTGCTTTTACAATTTCACTAGGTTGCGATAATATGCCATCAAAAGTTTTTGCAATAACTCTATAGTTATAAATAGCATTATCATCTAAATCATCATCAATGAATTCTGCTTGTAATCTACCTTCAATTGTTTTAAGTTTTTCCCATTCTGTTGTTTCTGGAGTACTTCTTTGTATTACATATGATTCAATTCTTTCATTTGAATGAGGTCTCCAAATAATTTTTATCTGTCTTGGTAAATTAGAAATTGCTTGAATGAAACTCACTCCTTCCATTCTTGGAAGTGTTAAAACTACATAATCACCAGTTGTTCTTGATTCAATATCTGAATCTGTAGCAGATGAAATTTTGTAAACATATTTTGTATTTGGTTCTAAATCTTCATCAACATAATGTGTTGTATATCTATTATTTATAGTATCAATAAGTTTTAGCTTTGTTCCATCTTTTTGCATATTTGCTCTATAGAAATGGTACCCAACCACTCTTGGGTCATCAACTTTTCTCCATTCAAATGCAACTGCGTTCATATCTGAAATAGATCTAATTGAAGTAGAATCTACTACTTCAAGAGTATCATCTATTTTTGGTGCTATTGGTTGAGATAATTTATCTTTGTACGCACATCCACTAATTAATAAAATTAAAACTGTTAACGATGTTAGTCTCATCAATTTTGTCATTTAAACTCTCCATATCAAAGTTATTTTTTAAAAAATTATGCATGTCATCACTTAAGTTTGCTGTAAAGCTCATTTTTTCATTTGTTATTGGATGAATTAAGTATAGATTATATGCATGTAAATAAAATCTATTTATTTTATTTAATTCGCCCTTAAATCCATATAAATTATCACCTAATATATGCCTATTTATCGAACTTAGGTGTACTCTAATTTGATGAGTTCTTCCCGTGAAAAGTTTACATGCAATTAGTTCATTTTTTTCATTTTTTGATAGTTGTATTTTACTAAAAGCAGACTTCGCATTTTTGCCATTTTCGACTATAGCCATTTTAAGTCTATTGTTAGGACTTCTTGCAATTGGTTTTTCGATTACTATTTCATCTTTAAGTGCTAAATCGGTGATTGCTAAATAGTATCTACCCATGGATTTGTCTTCAAGCTGACGGGCAAGACCTGTGTGTGCTTCATTAGTTTTTGCAATTACCATTACTCCACTGGTACCTTTATCTAATCTATGAACAATACCATGTCTTTCTTCTCCTGAAATTGTAGAGAGAGAAATATTATTTAGTTTTAACCAATCAACTAATGTTGCATCCTTTACACTTGGCGCATCATGTACCGTTAGATTATAGGGTTTATTCAAAACTAAAATAAATTCATCTTCATAAATTACTTTTACTTCTTTATTTTTTAAAGATTCTTTTACAAATTCTATATCTTTTATCGGGTTGATTTGGGCTTCGGGGAAGTTAACTTCAACTTTTTGATTCTCTTTTAATTTTAATCCTGTTTTTGTAATATTTTTACCATCAACATTTACAAAACCTTTTTTTATAAGTTGTTCTACTTGATTTCTAGATGCATCAATGTTTAGACTTAAAAATTTATCTAAACGATTTACCTCTTGAACAATAAAAAATTTATCCATATTTCGATACTCTTTCACTATGCGTTTATTTGACAAAAGAATTATATCTCATTTTGACTATTTATTAATAATATTTGTTTTACCTTTGGTATTACTTTCATATAAATTGATTAGTGAAACTAATACAGCACTAGCAAATAAGCAGCTAGTGTACTTTAGTGTATCTCTAGTGGCTTTTTTAATAGTATTTATTTTACCAATAAGAAGGCATATTAGGCTTATCCCTTTATTGTACTGGCTAGGTATTATACTTTTACTGGCAGTTGAGTTTTTTGGTGAAACAAGACTTGGGGCTAAAAGATGGTTATCCCTTCCCCTTAGTAATTTAACAATACAGCCCAGTGAGCTTTTTAAACCAGTATTTATTCTGATGTTAGGGTATTTAATTCAAAATAGACAACCTGATAAAGATGGTTATAATGCAAAAGATTTTATATATTTCTCTTTTTATATTTTATTACCTTTTATATTAATTGCCAAAGAACCAGATTTAGGTACCGCTTTAGTACTTTTATTAGTTGGTTATGGAATTTTATTTATAGTTGGGGTAAATTGGAGAATCTGGAGTAGTATATTTGTGATTATTGCTCTTAGTTCGCCAATAATCTATACAAATCTGATTAAAGATTATCAGAAGAAAAGAATAAAAGATTTTTTATCTGAAAAACCAAGTTACCAAGTACAACAGTCGATCATTGCAATAGGTAACGGTGGTTTACTTGGAAAAGATACAAGTGAAGCAACACAAACACAATTGAAGTTTTTACCAATTGCAACAAGTGACTTTATTTTTGCATATTTTGTTGAAAGATATGGCTTTCTAGGTGCACTAGGATTGATATTTATTTATGGACTATTAATATTACATCTTTTATCCATGAATTATTATTTTCATGATGATTTTGTAATTCGTGTCTTCTCCTCCGGATTAGGCCTCTTGATATTTTTAGATATGAGTATTAATATTTTAATGGTGATAGGGTATGCCCCTGTTGTTGGATTACCTCTGCCCATGTTTTCATATGGTGGAAGTTCCTTTATTAATTTTATTGTTTTATTTGCAATTTTAGAAAATTTGTTAGCATTTAGGTTTATGGATATGTATAGTTTTGAGAGGAGATTATAATGAAAGCACTAAGTAATAGTTTTATTGGTTTTGAGGATGATTTTGATGAATCTAAAGCAGTACTTTTTGGGGCTCCTTTTGATGGCACAACTTCCTTTAAACCTGGAGCTAGATTTGCACCAAGTGCAATGAGAGAAGACTCTTGGGGATTAGAATCTTATAGTCCGTATTTAGAAAAAGATTTAGAAGATTTAAAACTATTTGATTATGGTGATTTAGAACTTCCATTTGGTGATAAAAGAAATGCTTTAAGAATGATTCAAGAACATGTTCAGAAAATAATTGAATCTGATAAAGTTCCAATTATGATTGGTGGTGAACATTTGGTTTCTTTAGCTCCAGTAAAAGCACTTTCAAAAAAATATGATGATTTAAATATTATTCATTTTGATGCACATACAGATTTAAGAGAAGAATATTTAGGTGAATCACTAAGTCATGCCACTGTTATGAAAAGAATTTATGATCAAGTAGGGGATGGTAAAATTAATCAGTTTTGTATTCGTTCTGGTTTAAAAGAAGAGTTTGAATGGGCAAAAAAACATACTCACTTGGAAAAGTTTACATATAATACATTAGAATCTTGTGTAAAGCGACTAAAAGATAAACCAGTATATGTTACTGTTGACTTAGATGTATTTGACCCTTCAGTTTTTCCTGGAACTGGAACACCCGAACCTGGTGGTATAAATTTTCACCATATGCTTGAAATTATTAGAGTGTTAAGTAAATTAGAAAATGTAGTAGGGCTTGATTTAGTTGAGTTGTCGCCTAAATATGACACTTCTGGAGTTTCAACTGCGGTTGCGTGTAAAACATTAAGAGAACTTGTTTTAGCTATCATAAAATAACAACTTTTATAAGTACTCTCTTCTTTTTTAACTCTCTTGCTCCAATATTTTTCTTAATAAATCGTCATCTCTATTTGATTGGATACAATCTTTATTACTGATTTTTATTTCAGCAATTTTTTGACTCTCTTTATTAGTATAATAGTAATGAAACTTATATTCTTGTTTTAATAATTGACCAGTTTCCATATCTTCACAAGTTGCTTTTATTACATCATCTTTAAGCATAGTTTTATTTATTGACGAAAGTTTTTTTGTATCAAGATTTTGAAGTTTATATGTATAATATATATTCTTTTCATGAATTACAGCTTTTGTAATATAAATATTTTCATTAATTTTTACCGGAGTTCTTTCATCTAATTGTTTAATACTATTTATTAACGCGTAGTTTTCATCAGTAAAGTTTTTGCTAAAACTATAACTATCCATACTTAAATTTATAAAATTAAAAATAACAATAATTTTTGCTACATTTGCCCAAAACTTTGAACCATCATGGTTTGTTGCACTTCTCCACACGGCAATTAAAATAAATATTGAATAAAGAATAGAAAATATGGCGATAGAAATACTCAAATATCTTTGAGTTGATGTTAATTCAACAGGCAAATTATTAAAATAAAAACTTGAGCTAATTAAAATAACAAAACTAGCAAAGAAAAACCATACCCAGTATGTCATAGGAAGGGAAATCTCTCCTCTAAAAAGTCTAATAAAATAATTTGATGATTTTTGATTAAGAGCATTTTTCAAAAGTAACCTTTTTATAATATAAAGTATTTTATTATGTTTATCCTAAATAGACCTTAATATTATAAAACTCTTTTGATATAATAATCTTATGAAATTTTTTAGATATTTTTTTATTTTTTTATTCTCTTTTATTTATATAAATGCAAAAGAAGTTAAACCTATTTTTGTTTTAGAGACAAGAGATTTAGTTTATGATTTTGTTTTAGATGGTTCAAATCTTTTTGTTTCAAATGCGATGGGAACAATTGAGGTTTTTGATTTGTTTAAACAAAAAAAGATAGATGAAATTGTCCTTCCTCCTATGTATAATATTCATGGTGAACAAGTTACGTCTAAAATACTTAGTGTTGATAGATATAATGGAAAGACTCTCTTTGTTAGCACGACTCTAAAAGGTTTTAGAGATGTATGGTTACATGATGGGATGAATTTAAAGCATATTATTAAAACAGAAAATAAACTTGCTGTTAAAGAAGCACGATTTATTGATGACGAGAGGTTTATCTTAGGTACAATTGCACATGAGATGATTTTATATAATATGTCTGATAGTTACAAAACATATAGAAAACATATTGAACAAAGTACTTTTTCAGATGTTGTTTTAAGTGAAGATAGAAAAACAATGATAACATCAAGTGAAAGTGGAAGAGTGACATTAACAGATGTGAAATCTGGTGAAGTAATTAAAATCTTTGAATCTCAAAATGTAGATAATATTTATAGAATTGATTATAAAAATGGGAATATAATAACTGCAGGTCAAGATAGAAGAGTTGGAGTTTATGCAAAAAATTCAGATCCTTATTATATTAAAAGTGACTTTCTCGTTTATACTGCAAGTCTTAGTCCTAGTGGAAAGATAGGTGTATATTCTAGTGGAGAAGAAAATACTTTACAAGTATTTAATGTGAAATCAAAAGAAAAAACTCATGAATTAATAGGACATTATTCAACACCTACAACAATTAAATTTATAAGAGAAAATGAATTGTTTTCATCCGGAGATGAAAACAAAGTTTTTTATTGGAAAATAAATTAAAATAATTATTTATTTTCTTTGATAATCTCTCTTACTTCTTCAAGCAATTCAATTGATGCTTCAATTTCTGATTTTCTAATGGCAATACTTTCAATATTACAACCAATTGGAATACCTTTTTTTAATCCAAACTTATAAAGTTCTTCAAAAATATCTCTTGATAATTTAACTGATTCATGTAAAATATCCCCTGATTCTTTTAAATCTTCTTCTAGGTAGTTTGGAACATTAATTCCTAACCACTTCATGAAATCTAATGTTTTAGCGCTACCACAAGGAGTTAGTGTAAAAATAATTGGAACCATATCGTAGTCGTTTTCTTTTGCATACTTTGCATAGTCAGTTAAAAAAGTTTTTGCTGCATGTAAATCATAAACACATTGCGTAATGAAATATTCACAAGAACTATTTTTCTTAGCAAATACCCTTAAATGTTCGTCATGTTTTTTTGTATGCCTCTCTGGAATTGCAATTCCTCCAAGACATAAATTATTGTTTACTTCTTTTTTTAGATTATATGCCTCTTTTAAAGTTATATTATTTTGTTGTTCATGTGATGCGGCTCCAACAAAAACTGAATGAACTTGGCTTTGTTTAGTATCTTCTAACCAAGCAGTGAATGTTTCAGGAGTATAGTTTCCTACTGCTCTATATACTATCTGTCTCTTATACACATCTCCGAGCCCACGAGACCAGAGAGGATCTC
>CAJXPH010000102.1 GCA_913057765.1 uncultured Campylobacteraceae bacterium | reverse complement strand
GGTCTCGTGGGCTCGGAGATGTGTATAAGAGACAGCAATAAAAGTGAAAAAGATATTAAACTTATAATTTTAAAAGCTATCAAAACTAGAGATAATAGATTTATTTATAATAAAAAAGATAAGAAACTTTTGATTTTGAATAGTGATTTTTCAGATTTGATTTAAAAAGAAGTGCTAAAAAGCACTCTTCTCCAGATACCCAAACACACCGTAGAAAGAGGTGCCTTGCTATGTTCCCATCCTGGGGCATTGTCTCAAAAAACAATTGTAAGGGTCTAAAGAAGAGCATAAAAAGTACCTAATACTCTTTGTGCTCATCTTTGAGGGTTGTAATTATACCTTTTGAACCTTAAACTTCTTATAAACTGATTTCTTGACATAAAACTTTAAAAGAGTATAATCCAAATTAATTTCATAAAAAGAGTCTATAAGTTGTCAAAAAATTTTAATTTACTGGGTTTATTCTCAATTATCTTTGCAATGTTTATTTGGGGTAGCTCATTTATTGCTTTAAAATCAGCAATGGCTGACTTGGGTGAATTTACTGTTATATTTTTAAGAATGTTAATTGCATCTTTTTGTTTTTTATATTTTATAAAAGGCTTTTTGAAATATGAATTTACTAAAGATGATATTAAATATATTTTACTTTTAGCACTATTTGAACCTTGTTTATATTTTATATTTGAAGCAAAAGCTTTATTATATACTTCTGCTTCTCAAGCAGGGATGATTACATCTTTAATGCCTCTAATAACTGCTATGTGTGCAGGTTACTTTTTAAAAGAAATAGTATCAAGACAACTTATCTTTGGCTCTTTAATAGCAATGATAGGTGCTGTATGGTTAAGTGTTCAAGGTACAACAACTGTTAGTGCACCAGATCCAATGCTTGGAAACTTTTTAGAATTGTGTGCAATGGTATGTGCCGCAGGGTATACGATAGTTGCAAGATATTTAGTTGATAAATATTCAGCTCTTTTTATAACGGCCATTCAGGCATTTATAGGTGCTATATTCTTTTTCCCTTTCTTTATATATGAATACTTTACAAAAACAATGGTTTTTACAACAGAAGCTATGGGTTGGGTTTTATATTTAGGAGTTGTAGTTACACTTGGTGGATATGGATTGTATAATTTTGCATTAACAAAAATAGAGGCGTCGAAAGCTGCAATGTTTGTTAATCTAATTCCAATTTTTACACTGATTCTAGCTTTTTTAATACTTGGAGAAGAACTTTCAACTCAAGAATTAATAGCAAGTTTAACAATTTTAAGTGGAGTAATTCTCTCTCAAATTTCAGTTAAAAGATTTAGAAGAAAAAAAGTTTGATTTATTTAACTCTTTTTTTCTCTGCATTAATCTCTGCAACACTATTTCCTTTAGGAAGCGAAGCTTTATTAGTTTATGATATAAATGAAGGATATAACTTATACTTATTACTTCTTTTTGCCACAGTTGGAAATGTTTTAGGCTCAGTTATTAACTATTACCTTGGCCTTAAAGGTGAAGAGTTTTTAGTAGAAAAAAACTATCTAAAAGAAGAAAAAATAGAAAAATATAAATCTCTTTTTGATAAGTTTGGAGGTTTCGCACTTTTATTATCTTGGGCTCCAATTATTGGTGATCCAATTACTTTTATTGCAGGAGTATTAAAATATGATATCAAGAAGTTTTTGTTTTTAGTAACTCTTGCTAAATTTGCTAGGTATTTAATTTTAGCTCTTATTGTTATCTAAACTTTTGAAATAGTTGGAGAGAATGCTTTAGTTGAAATATTCACCATATCTCCAATTTGAAGCTCATTTGCCTGACTTGAATCAAGTACAACTTTTACAAGTTGATCTGCTATTGATACAATGGCAATATTTAGAATATCAGCTTGGTAGATTTCTAATAATTCTCCTCTAAAAGAGAATTTTTGAGAACCACTTGTTTTAAGTAAAACATCTTTTGCTTTACCATCTTTTATAATTTTTCCATCTTCAAGTATCAATACTCTTGAACTTAGTTTATATATCTCGCTTGGGTCATGACTTACCATGATGGTAGTTATTTTAAATTCTTCATGAAACTTTTTTATGTCATCTTGGAGTTTTTTTCTCATATTTAAATCAAGTGCAGATAAAGGCTCATCTAGGAGTAATATCTTTGGTTGATTCATTAGTGCACGACATAAGGCAATTCGTTGTTTCTGTCCACCTGATAGCGTTTGTGGCATCCTGTTCTCTAATTCTTTTAATCCTACTATATCAAGTAGTTTATAGGCTAATTCTTTATCATCTTTTACAAATAGAAGATTTTTTAGAACAGACATATTAGGAAAAAGTGCGTAATCTTGGAAAAGATAACCTATGCTTCTTTTTTGAATAGGTGTAAAAGATTTACGATTTGTACTATCAGTCCAGATTTTTTCATTTACTATGATTTTTCCATTATCAATTTTTTCAAGTCCCGCAATTATTCTTAAAAGTGTAGTTTTCCCACTTCCCGATATTCCTGAAAGAGCTACAAATTCACCTTCTTGTATATCAATTGTTATATCTAAAGGCATCTCTCCATTTGAACCATGAAGCATTTTTTGTATATTAATATGAATCATATTTTTGCCTTTGTTTTTGGTTGAAAAAATATACTAAAAATAGAACTGAAAATGACATCAGTAGCATAATTGCAGAATAGATATGTGCTGATTCATAATCTAATACCTCAACAAATTCGTAGATTGCAATTGATGCAACTTTTGTTTCTCCTGGAATACTTCCTCCTACCATTAAAACTACACCAAATTCTCCAACTGTATGTGCAAAGGTAGTTACAATTGCAGTAAGAACTGCAGGTTTGATATTTGGTAGTACCACATGCATAATTGTTTGAAATTTACTTTTTCCACAAATATATGAAGCTTCTATTAATGATTTTGGCATATTTTCCATTGCACTTTGCATTGGTTGTATCATAAAAGGGAGACTATAAAAACAGCTTGCAATTACTAAAGAGGTGAAATTAAAAACTAGTCTTATTCCAAATGTTTCTTCAAAAAATACTCCAACAGGTGAATTTACTGAAAGTGTAAAGAGAATATAAAATCCAATAACTGTAGGAGGAAGTACAATTGGTAAAGCAGTAATTGCTTCAATTACTGGTTTGATTTTTGATTTACTTTGAGATAGATACCAACTCATTGGAATAGCAATAATAAATAGTATAACTGTTGTATAGAAAGCTAATTTAAAAGATATTAAAAATGGTTCAAATTCTAGATTAAATAGTGTATCAATCATTTAAAATCTCTTTTATAAACAATTCAGTAGATTTAATAAGTACAGTTACTTTATCTCCAACTTTTAAATGCATATTATCTTTTGTTCTTTTTGTAATTAGTGATTCTATTTTTGTGTTATTACAAAACATAATTACATTACATAAAAGTTGTCCTTCCATAATATCTATTATATTTGCTTTAATTTTATTTGAATAAGAAACCTCAAGATTATAACTTTTTCCAATTGTTACATGAGAAGGTTTAACTCCTAATATAACTTTAGTTCCTTCTTTAATTCCTTCAGGTAATTCTAGTCCCATCATAGAAAGCGTTGATTCATTAAAATCAAATTCAACAACATTTACACCATCATAACTGTTGATTTGTTTTACTTCTGCATTTATTGAGTTTAAAGGAATATCATTCATTTTAGTTTACTTGGTATCCATATGATTTTAAAATATTTTTTGCTTCATTACTAAATAAAAAATCATAAAACTCTAGAGTTTCTTTTTTCTTATTTAATACAGCAATTCCTTGTTCTATTGGATCATATAAAGATGTGTCAACATCTATATAGTTTATATCTTTTTTGAATCTTTTCATTTTTGGTGAATATAAAGAAGCTTTTGCAATAAAGCCAATATCAGCTGCTGTCATGGCATATTGAACTGTTTGAGAAATATTTTCTGCATAAACAAACTTCTTTTTATTTTTTTCAAATAAGTTTGCTTTATTCAAAGCTTCATATGCAGCTTTCCCATAAGGTGCAGTTTTTGGATTTGCTATTGCAACTCTTTTTACACTATTTATGATGTTTAAATCTTTTAGTTCTCTATTCTTATATGAAAAAAGAGATAACTTCCCTTGTGCATAAACTTTTGGTTTCTCTACTGCTATATTGTCTTTATATAAAGCTTCAGGATATTTCATATTTGCACTTAATAGAATATCAAAAGGGGCTCTATTTCTAATTTGTGTAGTTAGTTTTCCACTACTACCTATTACAACTTTTACTTTTGTATTAGAGGTTTTGTTAAATTCTTTAATTAATGGTTTTATTGTATATGTCACATTTGATGCAACTGCAATTTTTATTTCATTTGCAAATAGAGTAATAATAGAAAAAGAAAGAATCATTAATATTTTCATTTTTTGCCTTTATAAGATAATGATATTGTATGCTTTAAATGAAGCATATATTTCATCACCCTCTTTTAGTTCAAGTTTTTCGCAACTTGAAGAGGTGATTTTTGAGTGGATTATGTCATCATCTCCACTGTCTATAGTGATGTTTGCATTTATTTTGTCATTGTGAATAGAAATGACTTTACCACAAAGCTTGTTTCTGGCACTGTTCTTTTGATTTTTCTTTGTTAATACAATATTGTTAGTTTCAATTAGAAAGTTAACTTCTTCATTAACTTGTAAATTTCTTTCAAGTACGAACTTTTTATTTTCTATTGATGTAAGAGTTTGTCCATTTTTAAGTTTTATTGATACTTCATAGTTGTCATCTACATTTTTCATTGCAGATATAGTTCCTTGTAATCTACAAAAAGTAGGTTCTGAGTCAAAAGTATCATTGATTTGTTCATTAAAAGAGTTTTGTAAAGTACCAAAATAGTTTTTATGCAAAATAGAGATTTCTTCATAGGCTTGAATTAACTCTTTTGCATGAGAAGTGATAACTGTTCCACCACCACCTTTTCCTCCTGTTACTTTTGTAACAAGTGGTTTTGAGGCAAGTTTATTCATGATATCAACACTATCCCAAGCAGCTTTATAGCTCATCTTCATGGCTTTAGCAGCTTTTGTGATAGAACCGTGGATTTGAATATTTTGAAGAAGTTCTACTCTTCCTCTTCCTATAAATGCACGATCATCTTTTTTTATCCAAATATTTCCATCTACATTAAATAAATCATTCATAAGCGTAATATATCAAAATATATAACGCTTGTCAATAAAAAACGAAGAGAAGGAGAACAACTCTTCGTTTAAAGGAGAATGTAAAAGAAAGTAATTATTTCGCTTTAATACCCTCTATCTCAATATTTAATTTAACTGTATCTCCTACTGCAACACCACCTGCTTCTAGAAGTTTACTATATGTTAATCCATAATCTTTTCTATTGATTTTTCCAGTTAATGCAAGACCAACTCTTGTATTTCCCCAAGGATCTTTTATAACACCATTATTTTCAAGTTCAAACTTAACTTCTTTAGTAATACCTCTTAGTGTAAAATTACCAATTAGTTCATCTCCGTCAATTTTTATTGATTCAAAAGTTATATTTGGAAATTTCTCTGCGGCAAAGAAATCATCTGCTCTTAAGTGTTTATCTCTTTTTTCATCTTCTGTATTAATTGATTTTACTTCAATTTTACCTGAGATTGATTTTAAAGTTTTTGTATCTTCATCATAATCAATAGTTCCAGAAAAGTTTTTAAATTTTCCAATAACATTTGAGATCATCATATGTTTTACTTTAAATCCTACATTTGAATGTGATTTATCTACATTAAATGTTCCTGCAAAAAGTGCACCTGTTGCTAAAAGTGAAGCTAGTCCTAATTTTATTAATTTCATATATATCCTTTTTTCTTTTGAAAAATTATATTAGTTCAATATTAATGAAATATTAACAATGAGTATCAATATAAGTTCTACATAGTTATATCTTTCTAGAAAGACATTAAAATTAAACCATCTTCCTGCTTAAATTTACCTTTCTAGAAAGATATATTGAAATAATATGTTAAAAACTGTATACTTTACTTATGAATATAGAATTATTAAAAGAAGGGATTGCTTTACATAAAAAGAATTCCCCTAAAACATATAAAGATAGTATAAATATGAGTGTTCCTCTTTTTGTAATACACAAAAAGATTATTACAGGAGCGGAAGAGATAATAAAGAAAGAGTATGACTTAACTAATAGTGAACTTGATGTTTTAGCTTCATTAGTAATTGGAGGTGGAAGTGAATGTATCTTATCTCCTACTGCACTTTATGATAGATTAGTTTTTTCTTCTGGAGGTATGACAAAAATTTTAAAAAAGTTAGTATCTAAAGATTATATTATTAGAATTGATAATAGCGAGGATAAAAGAAGTAAACTAGTAAAACTAACTTCTAAAGGTAGAGCACTTTTTGATATGGCCTTAAAAGAAGCTATATCGTATGAGTCTGGATATTTTGAATGTCTTGAAAAAGAAGAAAAAGAAAATTTAGAAAAAATTCTTTTTAAAATCTTAGAAAATAATGATTGAAAATTTTTAAACTAGTTTCATTTCAATTTTAAAGCAAGCGCCACTTTCCGTATTTGCAACACTAAGTTTTCCATTCATAGTATCTTCAATAATGGTTTTTGAAATATAAAGACCTATCCCTGTTCCTTTTCCTATTTCTTTTGTAGTAAAATACGGTTCAAATACCTTTTCAATAATATTATCTGGAATTCCACCTGCATTGTCTTCAATAGATAAGATTCCTTGACCGTCTTTAATTTGGGTATAAATTTTTATTTCTTTATTTTTAGTATCTTTTTCAATTAATATATCTTTTGCATTACTAATTAAATTCACAATAACTTGCTGAAATTCACTTTGCAGTCCATTTGTTATGAAGTCTTCACCTTCTATTTTTAAGTTTATTTTTGATGCTTCTAATTGAGGTTTCACAATGTTTAATGTTTTTTCAATACATTTAATCATATTAAAATTTTCTTTTTTCTTATCTTGTCTGAAAAAATCTCTAAAGTCATCTATTGTTTTTGACATAAATTGAATAAGTTGCATATTATCAGATACAAACTCTTCTATATATTCTTTATCAATAGGTTTTTGTGTTAAAAAACTTTTATATTTTATAGATTGAATTCTCATTGATAATGAACTTAATGGTTGTTTCCATTGGTGTGCAATTATCCCAATCATTTCACCCATAGTTGCTAATTTAGATTGGTGAGATAATAGTTGGTCTTTTTTTCTATTTTCTTCTATGGCTTTTTTTACTTTTTCTTCTAATTGAGTATTAAAGGCTCTAATTTTTATTTTGTCATCAATATTTTGTTTTACTGAAAAATATCCAATAATATTTTCTTGTGAATCAAATTCAGGAACAATTATAAGTTTAATCCAATATTCAGAACCATCTTTTCTTTTATTTTTTAACTCTCCAATATAATTTTTCCCAGATTTAATAGTCTTCCACAGTTCTTTATATAAATCAGTAGGCATATCAGGATGTCTTACAATATTATGGTTTTGTCCAACTAATTCTCCTTGTGTGTATCCACTAAGTCGACAGAATTTATCTGTCGCAAAAGTAATTGCACCTTCTAAGTTTGTTCTTGTTGCAATTGTGTGAGTATTGAATCTATCAAGAAGGATTTTGTATTCAACATTTTTAATTTCTAAGTCTTGAGTTTTATTTTTAACTTCAATCTCTAGTTGTTTCGCTCGTTCTATAATATCTTCATCAATAATTTTTTTGGAGATAACTATTTTTTCATTAATCATTTTTGAAATTGCACCAATTTCGTCATTTGATTTCACTTCAATAAGTTTTAAATTATCACTTTTCTTATTTACAAATTTAAAAAATCTATCAATACCTTGTAATAAATCATTTGCAGAATTTACAATATTTGTACTAATATTCCTTCCAATTAGTAGTACTGCAAGAATAATTATCAAGCACAAAATAATATATGAATTCATATCCATTTTTGCATTGTTTGAAATTTGTTTTGTTTTTTGAAGTATTTGTTCTATTAAATGATTATCGATTTTTTGTAATAAAGAGATTCTTTCTGTCATCATATTAAACCAGTATTCAGAATCATCTGTAAAAAAGTTTTTATAAGTTAGTTGATTTAATGTATTAGTTTCATCCTCATCTATGGTTACATTATCTATATTTTGAGCATACTTCTTAAATATTGTTGTCACTTTTTCTAGTAAATTTTTCTCTTCTTGTGATATATGTCCTATCTTTTTATATTGATTTACTAAATTTGTTAATTGTTTATATTGTATTTTTATTTTTTCAAGATATTTTTTATCCTTTGTTATAAGGTACTTATTGTAATTATGAATAAGTCCCCCATATCCTACTGTTTCATTTATCTTTGAGACAATAAGTTTTTTATCTACAGAAGTTAATAGACTTTTCCTCATTCTTATTGTTTCTTGGTATGCTTTACTTTTAAATATGTTCCTGTAATTAGTTAATGATTCTTTATCTAAATTTTTTTCAAATGTTTTTAAATAAATATCTTGCTCTGATATTAATTTATGATAATATTTTTTCATATTCAATGAGAATTGTTTTGAAGAGAAAGCAAGTGTTCCAATCCCTCTTTCATTTGCTATTCTTTCAATTGAATATATAAAGTTTGAATATGAATAAAGTTGTTGACTAATAATACTATTATTTGAAAAATTAGAAGTATACGTTATTGTTTCTATTAATGTAGCAATTAACCGATTATAATAAGAATTGATTTCATTTTCATTGACTTCAAATTTTCGAATTTTATTTCGTATTTTATTTATGTTAGTAAGTTCACTAATAGCTTTAATTATTGTATTGTTAAAGTCATTTCCATAATAGTTAAGATCTACTGTTTTTAGAAAATTATTAAGCTCTTTTTCTTGTTGAGTTGTTTCTTTTTCTTGATTTATAATTTCTTTATAAAACTTTTTGCCTTTACTTCCTATATAACCGTTACTAAAACCTCTCTCTTTTTGAAGTGAATCTGTCTCTTATACACATCTGACGCTGCCGACGAAGAGGATAGTGTAGATC
>CAJXPH010000101.1 GCA_913057765.1 uncultured Campylobacteraceae bacterium | reverse complement strand
GAGATCCTCTCTGGTCTCGTGGGCTCGGAGATGTGTATAAGAGACAGATCTAATATTGCACTATATTTTTTATCAATATAGGCATAGACATGAGCATCAATTACTGCAAGAACTAATTCTTTTTTTGATTTAAAATAGTGATACATAGAACCTTTATTCATACTAGCTTTTTTCAGAATTTTATCAACAGATGTTGAATAATATCCATTTTCATATATTTCTTCGAATGTAACTAATAATAACTTTTCTTTTGTAGTCATATATCTAATTCCTTTTTTGTCCAGGTTTTGGCGCTGAAACTTGCTTTTGTAAATCAATACTTAAATTATGATAGAAAAGTTCCCCATAATCTGTAGTTCTATTAATAGTTTCATATGCTTGAAGTATGCTATTGTTATACATAACTGCATCTTGTAGAATTTTTATAATTTTTACTGATTCTAAAAAATTCACATGAGAAGGAGCTTCAACAGGGGAAGAATAATACTTATGCATTCTTTCAACTAAGTTCTTATTTCTTATTTCTATAAAAACAGACTCAATAGGAGATTTAAAGAAAAGAATTTTTTGTTTTACATTTATAGATATATAAGTTGTCTCCATGCCATAGATTTTTCTAGAAAATGAATCAAATAAAAACAACTTCTTATTATAGTTATTATTAAACAATTCATATATAAGCTCTAATATTTTAACTTTTTCTTCTTTTGTATAAAAGTTACCAATTGAAGCAAAACAAAATGTTAAAACAGATTTTATAGAATACCATTCTGTAGTATCATAATCATATCTAAGCATTTGCTCTATTCTATCTTGTTTTAATTCTTCAATATCTGATGATGTTTTTGTCCTATAAACTCTTTTAACAGCAGTATCTCTATACATAGGTCCAGGAAATTGTGCTTGAATTACAAATCTTCTATTTTTTTCAAGATCCATTATGTATCTTAAACGTCCGTAATAGTCTTCATCAATAATACGAACTTCTTTTTGAGGAATCTGAGTAATTGATTTAATAAACTCTTCACCACTACACCCATCTTCCCAGATAAAATCTGGATATCTGAATATATTACAAATTTTATCTTTCACGTCATTATTAGGTTCAATATCAGAGATATTGTCTATCCATGAGGTTACTGTTCTTCTATCTTTTTGTATTAATGATGCAAATTTCGATATACTTAAATTAGATCTTTTAAAGATTTCTATAAACTTCTCTATACCATTTTTATATGTCATGTAAATACCTTAACTAATATTTTCGAAATAATTGTACCATTTTAATACATAAGAACAAATATTGTACAAATCTCACTAATCGTATAAAAAGTTGTATTTTCTAAAACAAAAACTATACAATACATCTATATCAAACTCGTGTATAATTTAATCAACATAAATTTAAGAAGGATATATATGAGCGCAGGAAAAAAATTTAGACAAGCTTTAAGTGAAGAAAGACCTTTACAAATCGTAGGAACAATTAATGCATACCAAGCATTACAAGCTACAAAAGTTGGATACAAAGCAATCTACCTTTCAGGTGGAGGAATTGCAAATGCATCTTACGGTTTACCAGATTTAGGTATGACTATGATTGAAGATGTTTGTATTGATATCAGAAGAGTTACTTCTATTTGTGATACACCTGTAATCGTTGACGCAGATACTGGTTGGGGACATGCATTTAATGTTGCTCGTACAGTAAAAGAATTTATCAGATCTGGAGCTGCTGGACTTCATATTGAAGATCAAGTTGCTGCAAAAAGATGTGGACACAGACCAAATAAAGAGTTAGTATCTACAGAAGAAATGTGTGACAGAATCAGAGCTGCTGTTGATGCAAAAATGGAATTAGACCCTGATTTCTATATCATTGCTAGAACTGATGCACATGCATCTGAAGGTCAAGAAGCTGCAGTTGCACGTGCACTAGCATATGTTGAAGCTGGAGCAGATGCAATTTTCGCAGAAGCAGTTCATACATTAAAAGAGTACAAAGAATTTACTGATCAAATGAGTGTACCAGTATTAGCAAACATTACTGAATTTGGAGCAACTCCAATGTTCACTACTGAAGAATTAGGTGCTGTTGGAATTGAAATGGTACTTTACCCATTATCAGCATTTAGAGCAATGAATAAAGCTGCTTTAACTGTATACCAAGACTTAAGAGAAAAAGGTACACAAGAAGGTACTTTAGAATTAATGCAAACTAGAATGGAACTTTACGATATGTTAAACTACCATGATTATGAGCAAAAAATGGATTCTCTGTTTGCACAGGGAAAATCAAAAAACTAAAAAAAACAATTAAACTTAACTAGGGAAAAGGAAAAAGATTATGAGTACACCTACAGGATTTAAACCAAAAAAATCAGTTGCACTATCTGGAACTTCAGCTGGGAATACAGCACTTTGTTCAGTTGGGAAAAGTGGAAATGACTTACATTATAGAGGTTATGATATTTTAGAATTTGCTGACAAAGCTGAATTTGAAGAAATTGCACATTTAATTGTACATGGAACATTACCTAATCAAGCAGAATTAGATGTATATAAAGCAAAACTTAGATCATTTAGAGATATTCCTCAAGGTGTTAAAATTGCTTTAGAACAATTACCAAAAACTTGTCATCCAATGGATGTTATGAGAACTGGTTGTTCTGTACTTGGTGCAATTGATCAAGAAGATGAAGCTCATGATAAAGGTGAAGCTCAAGATATCATTAATAGATTAATGGGATCATTTTCTTCTATTCTTTTATACTGGTACCATTTTGCATATAATGGGAAAAGAATTGATGTTGTAACTGATGATGATACTGTTGGTGGTCACTTCTTACATTTATTACATGGTGAAAAGCCAAGAGAATCTTGGGTAAAAGCTATGCACGTATCTTTAATCCTTTATGCAGAGCATGAATTTAATGCTTCAACGTTTACAGGAAGAGTAATTGCTGGAACAAATTCAGATATGTTCTCTTGTATTACTGGTTCAATTGGAGCTTTAAGAGGTCCTAAACATGGTGGAGCAAATGAAGTTGCATTTAGAATTCAAGAAAGATACTCTTCTGCTGATGAAGCAGAAAAAGATATTTTAGAAAGAATGGCTAAAAAAGAAATTATTATCGGATTTGGACACCCAGTTTATACTTCTTGTGATCCAAGAAACGTAGTAATTAAAAAAGTTGCTGAAGATTTATCTAAAGAAAACGATGACATGTTAATGTATGACGTTGCTGAAAGAATTGAATCAATTATGTGGGATAGAAAGAAAATGTTCCCAAATCTTGACTGGTTCTCTGCTGTTTCTTATAACCAAATGGGAATTCCAACAGATATGTTTACTCCAATATTCATTATCTCAAGAGTTACTGGATGGGGTGCACACGTAATTGAGCAAAGAGAAGATGGTAAAATCATTAGACCTTCTGCTACATATACTGGACCTGAAGGTTTAACATTCGTTCCTTTAGCTGATAGACCGTAATACTTTAAAATATTCTAGCGCCAAATGGCAAACACCAAAAGGATGGGTCTATATGCTCATCCTTTTTTTTAATTATATAAAGGGATATAAAATATGACAAATGATAAATATCTAAAAAAATTAGAAGGTTTTGATACAAGCTTTTATGATGTAAAAGCAGCTGTAGAAGATATCACTCCTGGTTCTTTTGAAAAACTAAACTATATTTCAAGAGTATTAGCAGAAAACTTACTTAGAAAATGTCCTAGTGAAGATTTAAAAGATTCACTGATTCAATTAATCGAAAAAAGAACCGACAAAGATTTCCCTTGGTACCCATCAAGAGTTGTTACTCATGATATTCTTGGACTTACTGCTTTAGTTGATTTAGCTGGTTTAAGAGAAGCAGTTGAAGCAGGTGGTGGAGATCCTAAACAAGTTAACCCTGTTGTTCCTACACAATTAATCGTTGATCACTCTTTAGCAGTAGAGTGTGGTGGATTTGATCCTGAAGCATTCCAAAACAATAGAGATATTGAAGATAGAAGAAATGCAGATAGATTCCACTTTATTAACTGGACTAAAGAAGCATTTGATAATGTAGATGTTATTCCTCCAGGGAATGGTATTATGCATCAAATTAACTTAGAAAAAATGTCTCCAGTTATTCATAACATTGATGGAATTGCATCTCCTGATACATTAGTTGGAACTGATTCACATACTCCTCATGTTGATGCTCTTGGTGTTTATGCACTGGGTGTTGGTGGACTAGAAGCTGAAAACGTAATGCTTGGAAACCCTTCATTTATGAGAGTTCCAGAAGTTATTGGTGTTAAAGTTGTTGGGGTTCGTGCTGAAGGTATTACTGCAACGGATATCGCATTAACATTAACTAGTTTCTTAAGAGAAAACAATGTTATTTCTGCATTCTTAGAATTCTTTGGTCCTGGTTTAGAGTACTTAAACTTAGGTGATAGAGCTACTATTTCTAATATGACTCCTGAATATGGTGCATCTGCTGCTATGTTTGGTATTGATGAGCAAACTTTAGATTACTTAACTTTAACTGGACGTGAGTCTGAGCAAGTTAAATTAGTTGAAGCATATGCTAAAGCAAATGGTTTATGGGCTACTGAATTAGCTAAAGCTACATATGCTAGAGAAATTGTATTTGATTTAACTGAAGTTACAAGATCATTAGCAGGTCCATCTAAACCTCATAAATTAGTTCCTACAAATACATTAGTATCTGAGGGTTTAATTAAAGACTTTAAAGAAGAAGATGAAACTAAAATCCCAGATGGTGGAATTTTAATTGCAGCTATTACTTCATGTACTAATACTTCTAATCCTAGAAATGTTATTGCTGCTGGTTTACTTGCTAAAAAAGCAAATGAATTAGGTTTAGAAAGAAAGCCATGGGTTAAATCTTCATTAGCACCAGGTTCAAAAGTAGTTGAAACATATTTAAAAGATGCTAACTTACTTCCTGAACTTGAAAAGTTAGGATTTGGTATTGTTGGATTCGCTTGTACTACTTGTAATGGTATGTCAGGTGCTTTAGATCCAGCTATTCAAAAAGAAGTTGTGGATAATGATATTTATTCAACTGCTGTACTTTCTGGAAACAGAAACTTCGATGGTAGAATTCATCCATATGTAAAAGAAGCATTTTTAGCATCGCCAGCACTTGTTGTTGCATATGCATTAGCTGGTTCAATTAGATTTGATATTGAAACAGATTCATTAGGTAATGATAAAAATGGTAATCCTATTACATTAAAAGATTTATGGCCAACAGATGCTGAAATCAATGCAGTTGAAAAAGCTTCAGTTAGACCTGAAATGTTCGGTGCAATTTACGATCCAATGTTTGCAAAAAGTGCCTTAAGTGGTATTGAGATTTCTCCATTTTATAACTGGAATACTCAATCAACATATATCAACAAGCCTCCATACTGGGAAGCTGAATATATGGAAATGCCAGAACTTAAAGGTATGAGACCATTAGGTGTATTCCCTGATAATATTACTACGGATCACTTATCTCCATCAAATGCAATTTTACCAACATCTGCATCTGGTGAATATTGTTTATCGAAAGGTCTTCCAGTTGAAGATTTAAACTCTTATGCAACACATAGAGGGGATCATCATACTGCTTCAAGAGCAACTTTAGCAAATCCAAAACTATTTAACGAAATGGTTAAAGATGAAAATGGTGAAACTAAACAAGGTTCATTAACTAAAATCATGCCAGAAGGTACTGAGAGCAGAATGTGGGAAGCTATTGAGACATATACTCAAAGAAAACAGCCACTAATTATCGTTGCAGGTACTAACTATGGGCAAGGTTCATCTAGAGACTGGGCTGCAAAAGGTGTTAGACTTGCAGGTGTTGAAGTTCTAATTGCTGAATCAATTGAAAGAATTCACAGAACTAACTTAGTTGGAATGGGTGTTTTACCATTACAATTCCAAGCTGGTGATACTAGACATACTTATACAATTGATGGTTCTGAAACTTTTGATATCGAAGGTGATATTACTCCAAGAACTGATTTAACAGTTGTAATGACTAGAGCAAATGGTGAAGTTGTTAAATTCACAGTATTATGTAGATTAGATACTTCTGCAGAAGTTGATGTTTATAAAAATGGTGGTATTTTACAAAAATTCGCTAAAGATGTTATTGCTTCTTCAAAAAAATAATTAGAAACATTAACAAAACACTTTTAGGGCAAGGCCCTAAAAGTATTTAAAAGAAATTCAATAATTTTTTCTAAATACTTTTAACACTTAAAAATTAAATTCAAGGAAACTTAAATGGCATATACACCACAATTTAAAGTAAAAGCAACTTATATGAGAGGTGGTACTTCTAAGGGTACATTTTTTAATATAGCAGACTTACCAAAAGAAGCACAAGAAGATTCAAAAAAAAGAGATAAATTACTTCAAAGAATCGTAGGTTCTCCAGATGTTTATAAAAAACAAATGGATGGAATGGGTGGAGCTTCTTCATCTACTTCAAAAGCTATCTTAGTTGGAAAATCTGATGTTGAAGGTCATGATGTAGACTATTACTTTTGTCAAGTTGCAATTGACAAAGATTTTGTTGATATGAGTGGAAACTGTGGAAACTTATCTTCTGCAGTTGGTCCTTTTGCAATTGCTGAAGGATTAGTTGATAATGTTCCAGAAAATGGTATTTGTTGTGTAAGAATTTGGCAAGCAAATATCAAAAAAACTATTCTTTGTTACGTTACTATGGAAAATGGTATGGTGAAAGAAATGGGTGATTATGAAATTGATGGTGTTGCCTTTCCTGCTGAAGAGATTCAATTAGAATTTGTTGAGCCAGTTGACCCTTCTGAAGAATTATTCCCTACTGGAAACTTAATTGATGATTTAGAAGTTGAAGGTGTTGGAACTTTTAAAGCTACTATGATTACAGCTGGTATTCCAACTGTATTCGTAAATGCTGATGCTATTGGATATAAAGGTACTGAATTACAAGGTGATATTAATTCTGATACAGCTGCACTTGAAAGGTTTGAAAAAATCAGAGTAGCAGGTGCTTTAAAAATGGGACTAATCTCTGATCCTAAAGAAGCTGAAAGTAGACAACATACTCCAAAAATTGCATTTGTTTCTCCTCCACAAGACTTTATAACATCAAGTGGTAAAGAAGTTAAAGCAGGAGAAATGGATTTACACGTACGTGCATTATCTATGCAACAATTACACCACGCTATGATGGGAACAGCTTCTGTTGCTATTGGAGTTGCAGCTTGTATTCCAGGAACACTTGTAAATATTGCTTCAGGTGGTGGAGATAAAGATACTGTTACTTTTGGTCACCCATCAGGTGCTATTAAAGTGGGAGCTATACTTTCACAAAATAACGGAAAACTTATAGTTGAAAAAGCTAGTATGAGTAGAAGTGCAAGAATCATCATGGATGGTAATGTGCATGTTCCTGCAGGGACTATGGATTAATCATATCAAGTTAATTAAATACTATTATTTATAACAAAAAGGGGGAAGAGATTTTAATCACTTCCCCCCTTTTTTTATATACATAAACTCTTCACATAAATATTATATGATTTTGCTATACTAGGGAAAAGGATTAAAAATAAGTCCTAAGAAATTATCATTTGAGCCATATAATGCTCTAAAATCAATATTAGAGGTAACTTCTTCGAGAGTTGGAACTGATTTTTTACAAGCTGTTTGTTATCAACTTAAAAAATTATTTGAAGCTGATTTAGTTTTTATTAGTGAAGTAATAGACCATCCAATTACAAAAGTTGTAATAAAATATAGTAGTACTGTTGAATACAGTGGACAATATGAAGTAAAAAATACACCTTGTGATTTAGTATTCAAAAATGGTATTACTAATATTAATGAAGGTGTTAATAGAAAATTCTCTGCTGAAAAAGACACAAATTTTGAATCTTTTTTTGGAATTCCTTTATATAATGAAAAAAAAGAGTGTACAGGACATATTGCAATCTTATCAAATTATTCTAGAATTCTCCCAAATGAAGCAGAAGATATAGCCTTGATTTTTGCAAGAAGAATTGATGCAGAAATGACTAGGTTAAAACTTGAAGATGAAAATAAAAGAATAACAGAAAAACTATTTCAATACTCAATAACAGATTCTTTAACTGAACTTTATAATAGAAGATACTTTGATAAGTTTTCAAAGGAAACATTAAATCAAATAAAAAGACTTGATTGTAATGCAACCTTGTCATTTATTGATATTGATGACTTTAAACAATTGAATGATAAATATGGACATGAGAAAGGAGATAAGGTACTCCAATACCTATCAACTATCCTAGTAAAAAATGCAAGAAAAGGGATTGAACATGTATTTAGAATTGGGGGAGAAGAATTTGCTATTATAAGTAGAAATTCACCTGTTGAAGATTCTATAGCATATCTATCAAGAGTAAACAAAGAACTAAAAGATTTTCCCTTCTCAGAAGATATTTCAATTACTCTAAGTATAGGAATTGATAGTTATAAAACTGAAGATAAAAATTCCGATGATGCATATAAGAGAGCTGATGATAAAATGTATAAAGCAAAGAATTGTGGTAAAAATTGTATTATAAAATAATTTAAAGAGGAAGTGTTATTTTAAATTCTTCACCTTGATAGTTTACTCCATTATGAGTAAAAGAAATTGTTTCATTAACTAGCTTTCCACTTAAATGTTTTTTAACAATTTCATTTGACATATAAAGACCTAATCCAGTACCTTGTGACTGATGTTTCGTTGTAAAGTATGGTTCATAGATTTTTTCTTTTATTGTTTCTTTTATACCACCAGCATTATCATATATTCTAATTTCAAGAGATTTATCTACAATATTACTTTCCATGAATATATATTTTAAGTCATCAATACTATATTTTTCTAATAGAGCATCTCTTGAATTATTTATTAAATTAATAATAACTTGCATCAATTCAAACTTATAACCAGTAGCTTTAATATGTTTAAGATTCATTACTAAATTTATATCATTTGACTTATAAGATGTTTCAAAAATTTCTAAATTTTCTGTTATAAGATCATCAATATAGAAAGTTTCTAATTCTTTATTTGGGTTAAAGAAGTATCTAAATTTATCTATTATTTTTGAAAGATATTGGACTGTATCTATTCTGTCTCTTATACACATCTCCGAGCCCACG
>CAJXPH010000100.1 GCA_913057765.1 uncultured Campylobacteraceae bacterium | reverse complement strand
CGAGATCCTCTCTGGTCTCGTGGGCTCGGAGATGTGTATAAGAGACAGTATTTATATAGATTGTTTTAAAGCTTTAAGAAGATTATCTATATCTTCAATTGTTTGAGAATAATGAATTGAAATACGTAACCAACCTGGTTTATCTTCAAAAGACTCTTTGTCTTCTATGCCTAATAAATCATGTCCATAAGGACCTGCACATGAACAACCTGCTCGTGCCTGTATTCCCCCATGTTTAGACAAATTTTCACATATATCATATGGATTAAGTTCACCAATATTAAAAGAAACTATTCCAATATTCTGAGAGTCTTGATTCCCATAAATAGTTATGTCTTTTATGGAATTTAATTCATCTAAAAAATATTTTAGTAATTCATCTTTTTGTTTTTTTATAAATTCAAAGCCAATTTCATTTCTAAGTTGATAAGCAAGGGCTGCACGGATTAATTGTAGTATTCCAGGGGTTCCTGCTGTTTCTCTTGTAATAATATCTTCTTCATATTCTTGAACTTCGTTATTTACATAAACAACTGTTCCTCCACCTGCAAAAGTAGGAGATATTTCAGTATCTACTAAATCATTTTTAATTATTAACAATCCAGAACTTCCAGGCCCTCCAAGTAATTTGTGTGGAGATACAAATAATGCATCATAATATTTACAATCTATATTCATGTATGGAGAACTTGCTGCTGCGTCAAAACAAACACTAGCTCCATATTTTCTTAATAAATTAGATACTTCTTTATAACATGTAATGATACCAGTTACGTTAGATGCTATACAGAAACTTCCAATAACTTCTCTATGAGTATTTTCTTTTAAAATGTCTTCAAGTTCTTCTAGATTTATTAAACCATCACTTTTGAGTGAAACTCTTTTTATTTCACAAAATGCTTCTCTATAACTTACTTCATTTGAATGATGTTCATAAGGTCCTACAATTACTAAAGGCATATTTTCTGTTGATACAGATATGTTATATCTTTTTTTAGTTGCAGGAGGAATATACAGACCCATAATTTCTTGGAATTTTTTAATTGCAGCCGTTGCTCCACATCCCGTTGGAATGATAGAAAATTTATCACATACGTCAAGTGATTTATATAAATTCTCAATTGCTTCATTGTAATATGAGTTTGTTATATCTGCATTAGTAGATTCTTTTGAGTGGGTATTTGCATATGTTTCTAATACATCTCTTAATCTATTCTCTATTTGTCTAAAAGCTAACCCTGAAGCTGTATAGTCAAAATACTCTTTTTTACTTTTTCCAATAGTGTTGTATCTAATAAAATCTAATGTATTTGTACTTTTGTCAAAAAATGGTCTAAATATGTCTTTTTTCATTTTATAATAGTAGCTTATTTTAATTATATGTTCTATTAATCATTCAAGAAGAAAGGAATAATCCTTTTCTTCTTAAGCAACTTTCGTAAGTAAAAAATCATGAAGTGTTTTAGTTTCAGATTTAAGATATTCGTTGATTAACTTTTCAACTGTTTCATTTACATCTTCTACAGGAAATTTAATTCCAGTTTTTTGAGCAAATTGAGAGTTTACACCTTCTAAAAATCCGCTGACTAATAGTTCGTATCCAACAACAGATTCATTTTGAGCATTTTTAACTTTTGTTCCCATTAATCCTAAATCAACAATATGTGGATGTGCACATGAGTTTGGGCAACCATTTACTGAAATAGAAACTCTTTCTTTAAAGTCTGGGAATTTATCTTCAAGATGTTCAACAAGTCTTTTAGATACACCTTTAGTTTCAGAAATTGCAAATTTACAAAAATCAAGTCCTGTACATGCTTGTGTCTTTGCTCTAAAATTCGAAGGAAAGGCTTGAATATTTACATCTTCTAAATCTTTTGCAAAAGCCTCAGCCTTATTACTTGGAGCATCTATAATAATAATATTCTGAGTAACTGTAGTTTTTAACCTATTGGCATCATACTTTTCAAAAAGTGCGATTAAGTTATTTAGTCCATCAACTCCAATATGTCCAGAATTTAAAGAACAGCCAATAAAGCTTTTACCTTTTTCTTTACTTTCATGAATACCAAAGTGATCTCTTTGTTTTGAATTTGTATATTCTAATTCATTTGCATCTTTCATTTTAAACGTTATTTCTGAATGAACTTCTTCTACAAACTTTTCAATACCCCAAAAATCAATTAAATGACCAAGTCTTGCTTTATTTCTTTTTTCTCTAAGACCATGGTCTCTATAAATTTTTGTAATAGCTCTTGTAAGTGGTACAACTTGAGATGGAGTTACATAACCAATATGCGTAGCAATTCTTTTATTTGAAGCTAATCCTCCTCCAACACTTACTGCAAATTGAACTTTCCCATTATTTGTTTTAATTGCATTAAAACTTAAATCTTGAATTTCATGATTAGTACAATTTTTAGAACAACCATTTACTCCAACTTTATATTTTCTTGGAAGATTAGAGAAACTTTTATTGCCTTTAAATAAGGTATTTAATTTCGCTACAATATCTCTAACATCTGTAATTTCATCATGGTCAACACCATTTACAGGACAAGAGATTACATTTCTTGGTACATCTCCTGCTGCAAAGATTGTGCATAGTCCTACCGTATCTAGAAGTCTAAATATTTCTGGTAAATCTACAACTCTAATATAGTGAAATTGAATATCTTGTCTTGTTGTAAAGTCTGCAGTTCCTCTTGCATATTTTTCAGAGATTTGTGCAACAATTTTTAATTGAGGAAGTGTTAGTAGTCCACCTTCAAGTTTTACTCTTAGCATGAAATATAAAGTAGGATCATTTTCATCTTGTAGATTTCTATTTTGTGTGTAAAGTCCATACCATTTAAGTCTATCAATATCTTCAGGATGAACTGCTTCTCCTGTTACTGCATAAAGATAGATGTCTTGAAGTACATCAAGACCATCTTTCTCTATCTTTATTCTTTCTACTCTTTGAGATTTTGTCTCTTTAGCCATAATTTATCCTAGAATTTCTTTACATTCCCATTCAGGGTAATTACTTCTAATATACGTATTCAGCTCGATCTCTGCTTTTGTATAAACTCTAAGTTTTTCATCTTTATCCACATCTTCATTTGCAACTGAAGATAAAATCATACCTGCACCTACTGTTGAGTTTGTATATCTATCTATGATGATAAAACTTCCTGTATGTCTGTTTTCATTATATGGATCAACAGCAATTTGTCTATCTAAAGATAGAGTACATTTTGCAATATCATTAAGTACTAAAGAATCTGTTTGAATCTCCTCAAAACTATTAGCATCTTTTTTATAATCAATTTTCTTAAATGTTCCATTGATTACAGAAGTTGATCTTTTAATAATATAATTACTATCAAGCTCTAGCTTTTTTTCATCCATCCATACAACCATTACTTCAAGTTTATTTGATACATGAGGAATTGAGCTTGATTTTACAATCATATCGCCTCTTGAAATATCAATTTCATCTTTTAGTGTAAGTGTTGTAGCCATAGGTGCAAATGCAGTTTCCATAGTTTCAACTGTCTCATCTTTTCCAATAGGTCTTAAATCTTTAATTTCATTTGAAACTATTGATTTTACAACTGATGTTTTTCTTGAAGGTAATACTGTGATTTCGTCACCAACACTAATAGTACCACTAGCAATCGTTCCAGAAAAACCTCTAAAGTTAAGGTGAGGCCTTGAAACATATTGAACTGGCAATCTAAAGTCATCATTTTCATCATGATGGATAGGAACAGCATCTAATAACTTCATAAGAGGAAGACCCTCATACCAAGAACATTTTGGTGAGTTTGTAAGAATATTATCTCCATCAAGTGCTGAAAGAGGAATATACTCAAAATTGATATCTTCATTATGTGGAAGATTAGGAATAATCTCTTGATATCCTTTTTTGATCTCTTCAAAAGTATCTTGTGAAAAATCAACTAAGTCCATTTTATTAATAGCAACGATTAGGTTTTTAATACCTAATAATGAAGCAATATAAGAGTGTCTTTTAGTTTGAGTTAAAATCCCTTGTCTTGCATCAATTAAGATTATAGCTACATCAGCAGTTGATGCTCCTGTTGCCATATTTCTCGTGTATTGTTCATGTCCTGGAGTATCTGCAATGATAAACTTTCTTTTCTCAGTTGAGAAAAATCTATAAGCAACATCAATAGTGATACCTTGTTCTCTCTCAGAAGCTAGTCCATCAACTAAAAGTGCCAAGTCAATTTTATCACCTGTTGTTCCAGATTTTTTAGAATCTTGTTCAATTGCAGCTAATTGGTCTTCAAAAATCATTTTTGAATCGTATAATAATCTTCCGATTAATGTACTTTTACCATCATCTACTGATCCACAAGTAATAAATCTTAGTATCTCTTTATTTTCATGTTCTTTTAAATATTGTTCTATATTTTCTGCTATTAAATCTGATTGGTGTGCCATTCTAGAAGTACCCCTCTTGTTTTTTCTTTTCCATTGATGCGTCACCATCACTATCTATCAATCTTCCTTGTCTTTCACTTGTTGTACAAACCAACATCTCTTGAATAATCTCAGGTAGAGTTGAAGCTTCTGAATTTACTGCTCCAGTTAGAGGATAACACCCAAGTGTTCTAAATCTAACTTTCTCTTTTTTTGCAGTTTTTCTAAGTTCTTCTGGCATTCTTTCATCATCAACCATGATTTTTGTACCCATATATTCTACAACTTCTCTTTCTTTCGAGAAATATAAATCAGGAATAGGAATCCCTTCTAAATAGATATATTGCCAAACATCAAGTTCTGTCCAGTTTGATATAGGGAAAACTCTAATAGACTCACCTTTTGTATGTCTTCCATTATAAATATTCCATAATTCTGGTCTTTGGTTTTTTGGATCCCATCTATGATTTTCATCTCTAAATGAATAAATTCTTTCTTTAGCTCTAGATTTTTCTTCATCACGTCTAGCTCCACCAAAAACTGCGTCAAATTTTTGCATATTAAGCATTTGTTTAAGACCTTCAGTTTTCATAATATCTGTATGAACTGCTGAACCATGAGTAAAAGGAGATATATCCATCTCAATTCCTTTTGGATTTGAGTAAGTAATTAATTCCATACCAACTTCTTTTGCACGGTTGTCTCTAAATTCAATCATCTCTTTGAACTTCCACTTTGTATCAACATGAACTAAAGGAAGAGGTGGAGGCGCTGGATAAAAGGCTTTTTGTAAAATATGTAACATTACAGAAGAATCTTTTCCTACTGAGTAAAGCATTGCAGGGTTTTGAAATTCCGCAATAACCTCTCTCATGATGTGCATAGATTCAGCCTCTAACTGTTTTAAATGTGTAAGTCTCTCTGGACTTATTTCTGTATTATTCATTATTTATCATCCCATTAATTTATATAAATGTTTTAATTTTTTGAATCAATCAAATTAAAAGTTTGATTTCATCAATATTTTCAACTATTTTGCGTGTAACCCACACTCTTTGTGCTCAGGGTTTTCCCACCACCAACGTCCACTTCTAATATCTTCACCAGCTTTAACTGGCCGTGTACAGGGTGCACATCCAATACTTGGATAGCCTTGATCGTGAAGTTTGTTATATGGCACATTGTTTGATTTAATGTAATCCCAAACATCATCTTCACTCCAGTTAATCAAAGGATTTACTTTGATAACTTTAAAGTTTTCATCATATTCAACTATTGGCATATCAGTTCTTGTTACACTTTGAGCTGCTCTTAAGCCTGTTATCCAAACTTTTAAAGGTGCTAATGCTCTTTTAAGTGGTTCCATTTTTCTAATACCACAACAGTTTTTTCTTTTCTCTATACTCTCAAAGTGTCCATTGATACCTTGAGTTTCATATAATTTTTCTACATCCGAATTAATCGGAAAAAATACGTTTAATTTAACACCATATTTCAGGTTTGTTGCATCCATTACATCATAAGTTTCAGGATGTAATCTTCCTGTATCTAATGTAAATACATTTGCACTTTTATCAATTTTAAAAATCATATCTGTTAATACTTGGTCTTCTGCTCCTAAACTACTTGAAAGGGCTGTTTCTTGACCATATTCTTTGATAAAGTACTCTAAAATTTCTTCAGGTTTAACACCTTTGAATTTTTTGTTTAAACTATTAATATCCATTTATTACCTTCTAAATTAACTAAATCTGATAATCAGGTTCTTTGCTTTTTCCAAAAGAGATTTTATTCCAAGCTCTTTCATGAAAATAATAAAGAAACATTTTTGTAAATAATTCTATTGAACCTATTGACGCCGCCATTTTTAGATTACCAGTAATGAAGTATGAGATAATAACCGTATCAAGAGTTCCAACTGTACGCCAAGAAACGGTTTTGGCTACAGATCTATATGCTTTTTCTGCCATAATTTTTACCTCATATGTTAAAGGTCATACGAGGATGAGTTTCTACTCATCGTCATATAATCCTGAACTTAAATATCTCTCACCTGTATCACAAAGAATAGTAACAATAACTTTTCCTTTATTTTCAGGTCTTGCTGCAATTTGCTCTGCAATAAATACATTTGCACCAGCAGATACACCAACTAATAATCCTTCTTCAGATGCTAGTTTTCTAGAAGTTTCAATTGCATCTTCGTTACTTACTTGAACAACTTCATCATAAATAACAGTATTAAGTACACCTGGTACGAAACCTGCTCCAATACCTTGAATTCTATGTGGTCCTGGTTTTCCACCACTTAATACAGGTGATGCTTCTGGTTCAACAGCAATTACTTGAATATCTGGGTTATGAGCTTTTAAAACTTCACCAGTACCTGTAATAGTTCCCCCTGTACCAATAGCTGCAACTAAAATGTCAATTTTTCCATCAGTATCTGCTAAAATTTCTTTTGCAGTAGTTTTTCTATGGATATCTGGATTTGCACCATTGTTAAATTGTTGAGGAACAAATGAATTTTCTGTTTGTTCAGCTAATTCGTTTGCTTTATCAACAGCACCCTTCATACCTTTTTCTGGTTCTGTAAGTACAAGTTCTGCACCTAACGCTTTAAGAAGTTTTCTTCTTTCAATACTCATTGAAGAAGGCATTGTAAGAACTAATTTAATTCCAAGACCTGCACAAATAGAAGCTAAAGCAATCCCAGTATTTCCACTTGTTGGTTCAAATACTGTTGTTCCTTCTTTAATTAAACCTTCCTCTAAAGCAGTTTTGATCATATTAGTACCAATTCTATCTTTAACTGAATGTGTTGGGTTCATAAATTCACATTTTCCTAAAACTGTAGCCCCACTTCTTTTACTTGATGCTTGAAGTTGTACCAATGGTGTATTTCCAATTAATTCTGTAACATTTTTTGCGTAATTCATTTTCGTATCCTTTCTATATACTGTAATGTAAAAATTCGTTATATTTTTCTTGATAATCATCTAACTTTGCTAGATTGATATCAAAAATACTTTTCATGCTCTTTTTAGCATCATCAAAGAAAATATTTAATATTGGATTCTCAGCTTTATTATCAATGATTTTTAAATCATCTTCTAACGCCATAAGAATATCTTTTACTAAAATATCTTCTGGTTTCCTAGCTAAAACATATCCACCCTTAGCTCCTCTGATACTTTTTACAAGTTCAGCTCTTCTAAGTTTACTTAAAAGTTGCTCTAAGTAATTTTGTGGGATGCTTGCATTTGAAGAAATCTCTTTGATTTGCATAGGAGATTCCTTTTTATGTTTGCTAAGCTCGTACATGGCAGTTAAACCATATACACCTTTTGTTGAAATTAACGGCATTTAATTATTCCTAACTTAATGCTTGTTCTAAATCTTCAATTAAATCAGCTGTATTTTCTAATCCAATTGATAATCTAACTGTTGTTGAATTAATTCCTGCTCCAACTAACTCTTCTTCATTCATTTGAGAGTGAGTAGTAGATGCTGGGTGTACGATTAATGATTTAGAATCACCAATGTTTACAACAACACTAAATAGTTTTGCGCTATCAATTACTGCTTTTGCTTCATCATATGAATTAACTTCAAATGAGATAAGTCCAGATGCTTTACCATCTTTAAAATATTTTTGTGCTTTTGCATATTGGCTATTAGATTCTAATCCTGGGTAGTTAACTGCTTTAACTTTTGGATGAGACTCTAAAAAATTTGCAATTACTAAAGCATTGTCAGAGTGTTTATCAACTCTTAATGCTAAAGTTTCTAGTGTTTGTATTAATAACCAAGAGTTATGAGGAGATTGTACTGCTCCAATGTCTCTTGCTAACGATAATCTAGCTCTTAGTGTAAAGTTTGGTAATGGAATGTCAGTATAAACTAAACCATGATATGAAGCATCTGGCTCAGTAAAGTTATTGTATCTTTTTGAGTTTGCTTTAAAGAATTCAGCTAAACCATCTCTTTCAATAATTACCCCACCGATTGTTGTACCTTGACCATTTATATATTTTGAAGTTGAATGAACAACAACATCAACACCCCAAGAAATTGGATTAAATAAAGCTGCTGTAGCAACTGTATTATCACAAATAGTTAAAACACCATTTCTTTGTCCGATTTCAACTATTTTTTCAATATCTGCAATGGCAATTTGTGGGTTAGATAATGATTCAAAGAAAATAGCTTTTGTATTTTCATCAATTAAACCTTCTAAATCAGAAGCATCTTCACTTTTAAATATTTTTGCATTTATTCCAAATCTTTTAATAGTATGAGTTAATAATGTAACTGCTCCACCATATAATTTATCAGAGATAATAATATTATCACCAGCTTCAGCAACGTTTGCAATTGCATAAAAAATTGCAGATTGACCAGATGAAACACAAAGTGCTCCAGCTCCACCTTCAAGTTGTGCTAGTCTTTGTTCTAAAACATCAGTAGTAGGGTTATTTAATCTTGTATAGATTGGCCCTAACTCTTTAAGTGCAAATAAGTTTGCTGCATGCTCTGCATCTCTAAATGCATAAGCAGTTGTTTGAGCAATTGGAACAGACATTGAACCATAACCCTCTTTGTTGTTATAGCCTCCATGTACTGCAATTGTTTCTTTTTGCATTTTGCTTCCTTTTTTATTGTTTTTGAATTTGTATGTTGAAATTGTAATATATTTTTAAATCAATGTCAAGTAAATTAATTGTAATTAAATCAATATTCTATACTAAATTAGTATTATTTAACTATTTTTCACTTATATATCTGTCTCTTATACACATCTCCGAGCCCACGAGACCAGAGAGGATCT
>CAJXPH010000099.1 GCA_913057765.1 uncultured Campylobacteraceae bacterium | reverse complement strand
ACGAGATCCTCTCTGGTCTCGTGGGCTCGGAGATGTGTATAAGAGACAGGAATTATATAATGCAAAAGGCTTTTTAAAATCACTAGAACATAGTGATGATTTTGTATTTGATATTTTGATGACACTAAATAATCATGAACATAAAGTTCCTGCAACAATTGATTTTGAATTTATTTGTAGTTCATGTAAACATGTACATCCAATATTTGATACTAGATGTCCTCATTGCCATAGTATTTTAACATTTAATGTAAAATACCATTTAGTAAAGGACTTAGTTGATAGAAACCAATCTCTACAATAATGGTTAGGTTTATGGTCGAACTTTGACAAGAGTATGTCTAAGTTTTAAAAATATAAAAGTAATGCAACTTAGATAGAGGGGCATGCAAGCATTATCAGAATGAAAGATGTGATATACTTGCACGAACTAAAACTAAGAACGTAAAGGGAAAATAAGATGAATGATTATAGAAAATTAGAAGAGTGTTTGGATTATCAGTTTAAAGATAAAGATCTGATAATCGAAGCACTTACACACAAGAGTTATAAGAAACCTTATAACAATGAAAGATTGGAATTTCTGGGAGATGCAGTTTTAAATCTAATTGTAGGCGAATATTTATTTAAAATATTCCCTACTTCAAATGAGGGTGATTTATCAAAAATCAGAGCTTCTTTAGTAAATGAAACTGGATTTACAAAACTTGCAAATGAAATAAAACTAGGTGACTATATTTTTATATCAAATGCGGAAGAAAGAAATAAAGGTAGAACTAAAGCATCAATCCTTTCTGATGCTTTTGAAGCAATTATGGGTGCAGTTTATCTAGAGTCGGGACTTGAAGTTTTAAAACCAATCATATTAAATCTTCTAGAAACATCTTACGATAAAATCAACTTAGATGTGTTATTTAGTGACTATAAAACAGCTCTTCAAGAAGTTACTCAAGCAGAATTTGGAACTATTCCAGAGTATAAAATAGAAGCTTCATATGGGCCTGATCATAAAAAAGAGTTCGAAGTATCAATTTGGATTGATGGTAAAACTTATGGTAAAGCTATTGGAAAAAGTAAGAAACTAGCTCAACAAGCTGTTGCAAAAATTGCAATTGATATTTTAAGAGGAAAAAAATAAATGAATAGCTTTGGTCAAAGATTTAAGTTTACAACTTTTGGAGAAAGTCATGGAAAAGCTTTAGGTTGTATAGTTGATGGCGTTCCTGCTGGAATAAAAGTTGATGAAGAATTTATTCAAAGTGAAATGAATAGAAGAAAACCAGGACAAAATGCTTATGCAACTGCAAGAAAAGAAGGTGATAGAGTTGAAATTCTTTCAGGAGTATTTGAAGGTGTTACTACAGGAACACCAATTTCAATGGTTATATTTAATGAAAACCAAAAAAGTAAAGATTATACAAATATAAAAGATCTTTTTAGACCAGGACATGCTGATTTTACATATTATAATAAATATGGGGTTAGAGATTACAGAGGTGGAGGAAGAAGTAGCGCTAGAGAAACTGCTGCGAGAGTTGCAGCTGGCGCTATTGCAAAATTAATGTTAAATGAACTTAATATTGAAATCCAAAGTGGTATTTGTGAAGTTGATGGAATTAAAGGGACTAAAGCAGATTTTAAATTTGCAAAAGCATCTGAAATTTTTACTTTAGACAAAGACAAAGAAGATTTTCAAAAAGAAGCAATATTAAATGCAAAAAAAGAACATAACTCAGTTGGTGGAGTTGCACTAGTAAATGTTAAAAATTGCCCAATTGGTCTTGGGGAACCTTTATATTTTAAATTAGATTCACAAATTGCAAATGCAATGATGAGTATAAATGCAGTTAAAGCTATAGAAATTGGTGACGGAATTGAATCAGTTCATGAAAAAGGGCTTGATAATAATGATGAAATAAGAAATGAAGGATTTAAAACCAATCACAGTGGCGGAATTCTTGGTGGAATTTCAAATGGTGATGAAATAAATGTAAAAGTCTATTTTAAACCTACTCCTTCAATTTTTTTAAAACAAGAAACAATTGATACACATGACAATGAAGTTGAGTGTGAATTAAAAGGAAGACATGATCCATGTGTTGCAATAAGAGGTAGTGTTGTTGCAGAATCTATGATGGCATTAGTTTTAGCTGATATGGCTTTACTTAATATGAGTAGTAAAATTGAAAATGTGAAAAAAGTTTATAATTAGTTGTAAAATTTTATTTTATTTAATGTAAATTTTTGTACTATTCATTTGTCCTTTACTTTGGTCAAGTTGAAGGGACACAAGCGGAACTTCTGTTCCGCTTTTTTTTACTCTACTTTTTTTAATTTATCCTGAACAAAATCACTAAATGTATTTAAAACTGTCTTACTTGTATTAGAAGTAAATAGTGATACACCACCTTTTTTTAATTCATTAACAGGTAAATCTTCACCCTCTGGTAAAATTAGAATACCGAAATGATTTTCTCTACACTCTCTTATTATTTCTTCTTTAGAGTGTGGATGTGGATTTTTTATTGTTTCGACAGCTGTTATATTTTGACCACGAACATTAAGTACAGTAAGATATTCAGAATCTTCAAATGTACTTTCTACTGGTGAAATATAACTCATTTTTTGATTTGTTGGAAATACTATTCGAATCATAGTTCCTCCTAAAGTTAAGATTGTAAGAATTTAAAACATCAGCTCTATTGGGATGAGTGAAAAAAAGTAATGACTAGGGAAAAGACAATATATATTTTAGTCCCAATATCAACTGATGTTTAAAAATATATTCTGTTAAAGCTAAAACAACATATATACTCTGTAAAATAACGGAAACTAAAAAAGTCACCGTGAGAGAGATCACAATTTTTTATTTTTACAAACTATATCAAGTAATAATTGAGTGCAATCAATTAGTGCTTTTGAACATATGACAGGATTGTATCAAATCTATGAACATATGTCAAGTATATTTCATCTAATGTGTGATAAAATTTTAATATATTATTAATAAGGTTATTAATGGCTAGAGAAAAACTTCAAAGAAAACTTGAACTAAAGCCAGTTTCTAAATACTTTGGACCCAAAGACATAGAAGCTAGTCAAGACGTTATATTGTTGCATGAAGAGTTAGAAGCTATACATTTAATGGATTCTTTTTGTATGTATCAAGAAGATGCCGCAAAAAAAATGAATGTTTCTAGAGCTACTTTTGCTAGAATTATTAAAAGTGCTAGAAAAAAAATATCTCTTGCCTTAATTACGGGTAGTAATATAAAAGTGCATGAAATTAAAAATGAATTTCATGTTGCAATATGTTCTAATAGTAATAAAGAGTTAGAATATGCAGATGCAAACGCAAAATATATTTGGATCTACTTTATAAAAGACTATAAATTAAAGTCTTCTAATTGTATTAACAATCCTATGTATCAAAATGAAGAAGAAGCAGCTTGTAATGTATTACCTGATGTATTATATGATTTTGCAACAAACTACTTCTTAATTGAAGATATAGACTATGACTTAAAAATTTCATTAATTGCTAAAGGTATTTATCCTATCTTACAAGAAGAAATTACAGAAGATACATTAGTAGATATATTTCAATAGAAACAAACGTTTCTATTGAACTTCGTGTTTTAACTCTTCAAGTCTTGCTATTCTATCTTCTGTTGTAGGATGAGTTCTAAATAATGAACCAAAAGATGATTTTAATCCAGAAAATGGATTTATAATGAACATATGTGCTGTTTGTTCAGTTGCATTATGAATTTGATGTCCATTTTTTGCATAGTTTTCTAATTTAGATAGAGCACTTTGCAATCCCGCTGGATTTCCAGTCATCCTAGCTGCTCCTTCATCAGCCATAAACTCTCTACTTCTACTTACTGTCATTTGAATAACGGAAGCTGCTAGAGGCAATAATATAGCCATGATAATCATAACAATTGGATGTCCACCTTGTCTGTTGTTTCCTCCAAACATTGCACTAAATTGCATCATATTTGCAATCATTGCAATTGCACCCGCAAATACAGCCGCAATCGTTCCAACTAAAATATCATAGTGTTTAATATGAGACAACTCATGGGCTATAACACCTTCAAGTTCTTTTTCATTTAACATCTCATATAAACCCATGGTAACTGCAACTGCAGCATTTTCATGGTTTCTTCCAGTTGCAAAAGCATTTGGAGTATGGTCAGGTATTAAATAAACCTTTGGCATAGGAAGTCCAGCTTTTTCAACTAACTTTTGAGTAATAATATAAACAGGATGTCTTCTATCTTCAATTTGTGTTGCACTATATTGTTTTAAAACTTGTTTATCTGAATAATAATATGCATAAAAATTCATTCCCCCAGCTAGTAAAAATGCAATCAACATTCCATTTGTACCACCAAAACTAAATCCGATAAATACAAATAATACAGTTAAAAGAGTTAATAGAAATATTGTTTTTACTTGTTCCATGTATATCCTTTAATACTTTATTCTATCATCAAAATATTAATAAATGTTTAACAAAAAAAAACTAAATTCTATTTAAAATCGATTCTTCATGATATAAAACTTTTGCACTAGGTGTAGTTTTTGAAGTATTTTCTAAATGTACATCTTGGTCATCAAAGAAAATATCAGCACCAAATGCCTCAACAACTTCATATTTATCTACTCCACCTAAAAAGAATGCTTCATCAAGTCTTACACCCCATTGAGATAGTGTTCGGATAACCCTTTCATGTGCAGGAGAATTTCTTGCAGTTATAAGAGCTGTTCTTATTGGTGTTTGTTCTTCTGGGTATTTTGCTTGAATATTTGATATTACTCTTATAAGTTGCGCAAAGGGTCCAGATTTCATTGCATTATTTGCATTTTCTTTTTCATATTCTAAAAATGCTTCTAAACCTTGTGTTTTATAAATTATCTCTGATTCTTCTGAGAACAAAACAGCATCTCCATCAAATGCAATTTTAACTTGTGTTGAAGATTTAGCATTTTCATCTTTATAAGGTAAAATTCTTGCAGCTGCAATTCCTTCATTTATCGCATTTTGCACATCATTTTCATTTGCAGATAAAAATAGATCTACTTTAAAAGGTCTTAAATATTTTGAAATATCATTCCCTCCACTCCAAGCAGAACGCGCAATATCTAATTCGTATTTTTCAATTGACTTTGTTATTCTAAGACTTGTTGCCGCATTGTTTCTTGACATAATAATAACTTCAACTTGTTTATCTTCTGGAAAATCATCATTTATTCTTAATAGATTTTTTACAAGTCTAAACCCTGTACCTTTTTCAATAAGATTATCTTCATTATCTATTTGATGTTTATAATATTCTCCAACACCTTTGTCTTCAAATATTTTATTTTCATCTTCTAAATTAAATAAAGCTCTTGACGAAATTGCAATAACTAACTTTTTTTCTAAATCATAACCCAATTTAAATTCCTCAATTTTTATACATTTTTAAATTATGATTATTATACAAAAAAAGATATAATAAAGTATATTTTGTAAAGAGGAAATATGAAAAAATTACATTTAATTCGCCATGCTAAATCTGATTGGTCAAACTCATCACTAGATGATTTTGATAGACCTCTAAATAATAGAGGGAAGAAGAGTGCATCACTTATTGGTAGAGTTTTACGTAAAAAGAATATTCATCCAGATTTAATCATATCAAGTCCAGCATATAGAGCTAGAGAAACAACAAGAAAAATAGCAAAAAAAATAAACTACCAAAATCAAATAATGTATAATGAAAATATTTATGAAGCTTCATTAAAAACAATTTTAGAAATAGTAAATTTTATTGAAGATGAATATGATGAAGTATTTATAGTAGGCCATAATCCTGGTTTAAATATGCTTGCATTCTATTTAATCGAATATAATGATAATTTGCCTACAACAGGAGTATTGGAAATAGAGTTTGATTGTGAATCTTGGAGAGAAGTAAAGAAAAATAATGCAAAACTTGTTTCATTTGAGTATCCAAAGAAAAACTATACTTAAAATTTAGATAAAACTATCATTTTTTATTTGCTTTCAAGTTAAATACTTTTAAAATTCTTTTATAATTTAATAAATGAGTAAAAATGAAAACACTTTATATAATGAGACACACGCAAAAAGATGAATCAAATCCTGAACAATATGATTACGATGTTGAACTAACACAAAAAGGTTTAAAAGATTCACAAATTATTGCTCAAAAATTAAAAGACAATTCTATACTTCCAGACTTAATTGTATCGAGTCCTGCAATGAGAACAAGACAAACAGCTGAGATTGTTGCTAAAACTTTAAAATACAGAAAAAACATCATGTATAATGAAGTAATCTATCAAGCATTTGTAAATGAGATTGTAGAATCTATTACTTATACTTTTGATACAGTTGATTCTTTATTAATAATTGGACACAATCCATCACTAACTGCCCTTGCAATAACTTTTACAGAATTCAAAGAAGAAATAAAAATGGGTTCAATTGTAAAGATAGAATTTGATTGTAATTCATGGACAACAATTGATAAGAATAATGCAAAATTTATAGAACAATTTAAATTAGACTAATTTACTAAACTTATTACTTCATATTTTATCAATTTATTATTATTGATAAAAATCAATGCAAATTAGAATCATTTGGTTATATTTACAAAAAATTAAAGGAATTTTAGCCAAATGTCTGATTTAGTAAATAATATAGAAAGATTTCCCCAAGGTCATCCAGTAAGAGTATATGTAGAAGAAAACTTATTAGTAAAACAGCTTTTTGAAGAACTTTTTAAAACTGAAGTAAAAGAAGATTTCGAAAAATTCTTCAATATCTTCAATCAATTGTGTGAAGTAGAAAAACACTTTGCAAGAAAAGAAAATCAACTTTTCCCTTATTTAGAAAAAAATGGCTGGACAAGCCCAAGTCAAAATATGTGGGCATTTCATGATCAAATTAGAGATGAAATTAAAACTGCTAGAAAACTTATTGAAGTAAAAGCATTTGATGACATTTTAAACGCTTGTATTACTATCTATAACTCATTATCTCATATTATTCAAGTAGAAGAGCAAAGATTACTTCCAAGAGCTTTTGAGATGCTTACTGAAGATGATTGGAAAGAGATGAGAGAGGGAGATGAAGAAATTGGTTGGATGTTTTCAACACCACCAGTAAGATACCCTGAACTTAAAGAAGAAGAGTATATCCATCCAAGTCAAGATAAGAAAAAAAGAGAACTTCCTTTTTCACTTGAAGATAGAACTCATTATGATGAAGGATACTTAACACCAGAACAAGTAAACTTTATATTTAAATTTTTACCAGTAGATATTACTTATGTAGATGAAAATGACAAAGTTGTTTTCTATAATAGAGGAGACGATAGAGTTTTCCCAAGAAGTGCTGGAATCATTGGAAGAGAAGTTAAATTTTGTCATCCTCCAAAGAGTGTTGACCAAGTACTTAAAATTCTTGAAGAGTTTAAAGCAGGACGACAAGATACAGCAGAATTCTGGATTCAATTTAAAGGTCTATTTGTTCATATTAGATATTTTGCAGTAAGAGACGATGAAGGTGTATACAAAGGTGTAATTGAAATGTCTCAAGATGTTACTGATATAAAAAAACTAGAAGGTGATAAAAGATTACTAGACTGGGCATAAAATAAAAGTGCATTAGCACTTTTATTTACTCAAAACTAATAAAAAAACCTCATTAAACTTTTATTTATTTCATAATACAATTCTTAAATATAGATTATAAAGGATGTATTATGAATCTAACTGCTTATAACCTGAATACTCAATATCAAAAAACTGAACTTAAATATGAAACAAAAATCACGCAGATGCCAAATGAAGAATTTAAATTTGAAAAGAATGAAAATGAAGAAGAAATAGATTCATCAATTATAAATACTCCTGTTATATATGCTAATTATGTTGATTTATCTAATATTGATAAATTTAGAAAAATATTAATGGAAAAAATATTAGGTGGATTTAATCCAAATAATTCTATAGAAAAACTTATTCCTAATGAAAATATAGATATCTCAAAAAAGACTTTTAATCATGACAATCCATATATTCAAAATGGTAATAGCATGCCACAAAGTTTTTTATACTCTCAAAGTAGCGAATATTACGAAAAAACTACAATTGAATTTCAAGCCCAAGCTACAATAAAAACTCCAAATGGCACATATAACATAGAATTAAATTTTTCATATACAAAAGAATTTTATGAAAAAAATGAAACTCAAATAGCAGTAGCAAATGAACACTTTAAAAAATCATTTGAAATAGAATTAGATAAAGATGACGAAAGTCTAAAAGGTCTAAAGTCTTTACATTTTATTTTTGATATATTAGATGAAAAGAAAGAATCTAATGTAGACATTTTTAAAGAAATAAAAGAACTTCTTAAACAAAGAAGAGAAGCGACGATTGAGATGTTTAAAGAAAATAAATATAAAGAAGAAAATGAAGCACTAGAACAAATTGAATTAGATAACTTCCAAATTTGGCAAGAAAACTCTAATCATGAAATGAATTTAATAACAGCTAAAAAAGATGGTATTGCAATTTTCTTAGCAAATAGTAATAGTGAATCTAGTCTTATAAATCTTAATCTGGATAAAAATGGATATTCATTAGAATCATCTTATTCCCGTAGCCAAACATCTTATTCAAGAGTAACAGAAGAAATAAAAGCTTAAATTAATTTTTTTATTTAAAAGTTGATTCATCATAATTAGTATAAAATCTTTTATAGTAGAGTATTAAGGAATAGATTATGAAAATTGAATCATCTGAGATTAATATGAAAGCTGATAATAGTTATACCTTTGAACAAGAACATACAAGTGAGTTTGTTTCCCATTTAATAGAATCAAAAATAAATATAAAAGATAATATTCAAAAACAAAATTTTGTAAAACTTGAAGTTACAAAATTAGAGAAAGTACTTTTACATAGTGAAAAAGATTTGACACATCAAGATAAAATACAAAAAAATATTTTAGAAATACTTCTTAGCAATTTTACCAATAATAAAGAGTTTAAATTTCATCCCATAGATGAAGATATACCACAAAATAAAAAAAATGAAAAGCTTGTACGAATAGAAGAGTCTAATTTTACATATACAAGAGAGTATCATCAAAAAAGTAGCGTTGAATATAGTACACAAGCACATATCCAAACAAATAGAGGACAGATAAATATCTGTCTCTTATACACATCTCCGAGCCCACGAGACCAGAGAGGATCT
>CAJXPH010000098.1 GCA_913057765.1 uncultured Campylobacteraceae bacterium | reverse complement strand
AGATCTACACTATCCTCTTCGTCGGCAGCGTCAGATGTGTATAAGAGACAGTATAAATATAGAGCATAATCAGGCAAGAATCAGTGTAAGAATAGTTGATTCAAATCCAAACCTCAGAAGAAATGATTTAATAAACAAAATAAATAAAGAATTAGACACTGTCATAGATGATAGTTCAATTGAACATAGACTTTCAAACCTAATGATACTTTATAACAATATGTTGCAATCTTTATTTGATTCACAAATTAAAACTTTAGGATTTGTTGTTGGAATTTTATTTATTATGTTCTTAATACTTTTTAGATCATTTAAAATTGCCTTTATTGCTATAGTTGCAAATATTGTTCCAATATCAATTATCTTCGGAATCATGGGTTGGTTCAATATCCCATTAGATATTATGACTATTACAATTGCTGCAATTTCTATTGGAATTGGAGTGGATGATACAATTCACTATATTCATAGATTTTATGAAGAATATAAAAAAGACCATAACTATTTAAATGCAATGAAAAGATCACATGAAAGTATTGGTTATGCAATGACTTATACTTCTCTTGTTGTAATTGTTGGGTTCTCTATTTTAGTTTTATCTAATTTAATTCCTACAATATATTTTGGTGTTCTAACAGTTGTAGTAATGATTACAATTCTAGCTTCGGCTCTACTTTTACTTCCAAAACTATTGATCTTATTTAAACCATATGGAGTAAAGGTGAAATCACATGTTTGAAAAACATCTTCAATGCCCTTATTGTAGACAGGCAATTACTGTCTTGCTCGATTTAGGAGTAATAGGGTTTGTAAACGTTGTTGATGATTGTGAAGTTTGCTGTAGACCTATAGATATTGATTATTGTGTTGAAAATGGGGAAGTAACAACTTTCTCTTATAATTCAATAGAAGGTAATGAATTTTAATATGAATATTGCTATTTACTGTGGGTCTTCATTTGGGGATGAAAAAATCTATCAAGAAAAAGCAAAAGAAATTATTAAGTACTTATCAACAAAAAATGTAGCAATTATTTATGGTGGTAGTAAATCTGGACTAATGGGAACAATTTCGAACGAAGCAATGAAATTAAACATGGAAGTTCATGGAGTAATTCCAAAACACTTAGCTAATAAAGAAATCCTAAATGATACTATTTCAAATATTTATTATGTAAAAGATATTAGAGAAAGAAAAGCTAAGATGGAAGAGCTTTCAGATGCTTTTATAGCGATTCCAGGAGGATATGGTACATTAGAGGAGATAAGTGAAGTTTTCACCTCTATACAGATAGGAAGTCATAATAAACCATGTGCTCTTTATAATCAGAATGGATACTATGATAAACTAATCCAGTTTCTAGAAAATTGTGTTAAAGAAGGTTTTGTAAAACAAGAACATTTAGATGCAATTATCATAAGTGATGACATAAATCATATTTATAACTCTTTTTTAAAATATAAAGCTCCTAAGAACAAATGGGAACTTTCTTAACCTATTAACTTTTGATTAACTTTTTGTTTCTATATCATTAATACATATCCGTTATAATTTTTATATAAAATAAGTAACTGCGAATTACTTATAGAGTTTTGCGAACAACTCTCCTAGAAAACAGAGTGATTTTTAATCACTCTGTTTTTTTTTATTTAATAAATCAAAAAGAGTTAATAAATCACATTAATTTCACACTAAAATTATATAATTGCTACTTTAATGTTATGTTACAAATGTATAATCCCAACCAAATTTATCAAATATAAAAAAGGCACCTAAGAAAAATGAAAAAGCTTGATAAGATTCAAACAGATTTATTACTTACAAATTTAGATGAAGATGGAAAATTATCTTGTTTAAAAGCTTTTAAAGTAGCACGTCTTATTGGTATGAAACCAAAAGATATGGACCAAGTAACCAAATCAATGAATATAAAAATTACTAACTGTGAACTTGGTGTATTTGGAAAATTAAAATTCTCAGAACTTGATGATAATATTTATGATAAATTATCAAGAAACTTTGCTCATGAGAAAAAAATTGATTGCGAAGTAGCATTTTATACTGCACGAGATAAAGGTGTAAGTCTTAGAAAAGTTGGTTCTGCGATTAATAATTCAGATATTAAAATAACCCATTGTCAACTTGGATGCTTCTATGATGAAGAATTTGAAAAATATGATGATGCGTAAAACTTTTATTTAAATTCTTTTACTACTTATTTTCTGTATACTCTCAAAAAATTTGAAAGACTCCCTTGAAAAAATTTATTCTCTTTGATAATGATGGCGTACTAGTCGAAACTGAAAAATGGTATTTTGAAGCAAATGTTAAAGCACTAGCCCAATTAAATATAAAACTTGAAGAAGATGTTTATATGGAAATTATGGCAAGAGGTGGAACAGCTTGGGAAGTAGCTCAAAAACAAGGTATCAAAAAAGATGTCATCGATACTCAAAGATTTAAAAGAGATCTCTATTATCAGGAGTTTTTACAAACAAAAGATATTGAAATAAGTGGAGTAAAAGATATTTTATCAATACTTCAAAAAAGCTATAAGATGGCAATTATTACAACCTCAAGAAGAGTTGACTTTGATTTAATTCATAAGAATAGAGGAATAGTAGACTTTATGGATTTTACTTTATGTGTAGAAGAATACAAAAGAGCTAAACCCTACCCTGACCCATATCTTGCAGGCTTAAAAAGATTTAATGCAAAGAAAGAAGAAACAATTATAGTTGAAGATTCTCAAAGAGGATTAACCTCTGCATATAATGCAGGTATCGAATGTGTAATAGTTAAAAATGAATTTACTAAAACACATGATTTCTCTAAAGCAAACTATTTTATTGATAGTCTAAAAGAGTTAAAAAATCTTTTATAACTATCTTTTTTTAAGATATTTTTTTAATCTTTTAATACCCTCTTTCATATGTTTTATATCCCGAGTATATGCAAATCTTAGATACTGATTTGTATTATTTGCTCCAAAATCAATTCCTGGTGTTGTAGCAATATGAATATTCTCTAATAACTCTTTTGCAAAACTAAAACTATCATTAGTATACTTTGATACATTTGCCCATAAATAAAATGCCCCATCGGGTTTTGCATCAATCTTGAAAATTTCATTTAATTCATTATACAGATAATCTCTTCTATCTTTAAAAGTATCCTTTATATTTTCTAAATACTCATAATCAAATGCTTCTAAAGCCCCATACTGGGAAAGTGTTGGAGCAGAAATAAAAATATTTTGTGCAATAATTTCAGCCTCCCTACTTAAATGCTTTGGAACAACAATCCAACCAAGTCTAAGTCCTGGCATACAATAATATTTTGAAAAGCCATTTATCACAAAAACACTTTTTGAGAATTCCAAAGCAGAGTTTGCATCTTTTTCATATACTAAACCATGATATAGTTCATCAGAAATAAAAGAAATACCATTATCATCACAATAATTAATTAATTCTTTTAAATTGTTTTTATTGTAAATATTTCCAGTTGGGTTTGAAGGAGAAGATATTTGTAAAGCATCAATATCATTCTTCTTTAAATGTTCTATGTTTAATTGATAATCTGTTGATTTATCGATATTCATAAAAACTGGATCTATATCCAACATATATGCAAAATTTTTATAACAAGGATAAGAAGGGTCACTTAGACCAAGTTTTCCTTTATGTTTTAGAGTTAACGTATATGCAATTAAAAAAGCACCCGATGTTCCAGGGGTTAATAAAACTTGAGAAGGGTCAATTTTTACATTATAAGTTTTTTTATAGTGCTTAACAATTTTTTCTCTTAGTTCTAAGAGTCCTAAACTTTCAGTATAAGAAAACTTATCCTCATCTAAGGCTTGTTTTAGTCTTTTTTTTACTTTTGGACTTGGTGTTAAATCTGGTTGCCCTATTTCAAAATGTATTGTATCTTCATATTTTAAAGCATCTCTTACAATATCCATAACAATAAAAGAGCTCATATTTTCATATCTCATTAAATATCCTATTTAAAATTAAAGAAAATATTATATCAAAGTTAGGGTAATAAATAATTGGAGGAGGAATATAACACAATGAAATCAACCAAGCGAAGGAGAAGAATTAATACTTGTGTCAATTTACATTGTGTAATTTGGCTGTGTGTTTTACATCAAATTTTAATGTGAAGTAATTATAATAGATTAGACTTAAAGAGTTTTATGAATAAAAAACAAATAGGAGTATTTTAGTCTTATTTAAGTTTTAACGGGAAAATTATTTTAAATTAAAACTACTTTACCTAAAAATGAGCAAGTTTTTGATAGCATTGCATATATTATTTAAGGATTGACATGCAATATTTTGGAATTTTAGAAACTAAATATGAGGAAATTTTTTTAACATCAAGCTACTTATATTTTAATAGAGATGATGAAACAATCACTGCTAAAGAATTAAAACAATTAATAAAAACTAATAAAGATAGAAAAAAGAATATTGCAGGAACAGTATTTTTATATAACCCGGTAGTTACACCGGTAGGATTTGATTCGAATAAATTTTTATTAGATCAAGATTTTGACCAATTTGATGAATATATTGAATTGAAATCTGAAAATCACATTACTACATTTAAGCAAGCGATGGCTAAACAATGTGCAGGAAAACTTGTAGAATTAAAAAATCTATTTAACTTAGTTGAAGAAAATATTGATGCGTCACAGCTTCTTATGAAATTTAATGAAGATTTAGAAACATATAATTCAGCACAAAATACTGAATTTGATAGAGATCTTATGTATCTTGATGCACAAAATATTATTCCTGCAGGTAAATTTGTATTTTTTGCATGGGGAGAAAAAATAAATCCAAAAGAATTTTCAAATATAGATGACTATGCAAGATTGATTTATGAACGTACAGTACAAATGGGTAAAAAAGTTGCTTTTGTTTACAAAAAAGAAAAAACATTACATGGTTCGATAGAATTAATGCAATTTGCATCTCCAGTACAATATTCAAAATATAAACATGCAATTAATCATTCAATCAAAAAATCGTTTGAATCTAACCCACCGATTCCAATTCCATACGAATAAAGCTAACTTAAATTGACTTTATATATTTTGTGTGATATTATTTTATAAATAAACTTTAAAGGGAAGAAATATGAATGTTTACGAATACGCTATGAAAGTTGAGAAAGAAGGAGAAGCATATTATAGAGAAATGGCTTCTGCTGCTACAAATAGTGGATTAAAAAGAATTTTTACTATGCTTGCAGATGAAGAAGTTAAGCATTATAATGTTTTCAAGAATATGTTGAAAAAAGAGGATATGAATTTAGAAGAATTAGATCTAATTACAGATACTCAAACAATTTTCCAAACACTTAATGAAGAAAGAAATAACGTTACTTTCGATGCGGAACAAATTCAATTCTATAAAGATGCAATCGCTAGAGAAGAAGATTCTCACGACTTCTATGCTGATAAGGCCAGTGAACTAACTAACGAAAAACAAAAAAAGATTTTTCTTCATGTAGCAAAAGAAGAAATTAAACATAAAGAAATTCTTGAAGAAATTGTAGCATTTCTTGAAGAACCAGCTGACTGGGTTGCAAGCGCTGAATTTTAATTCTTCCACAAAATACTAAAAGCAGAAAACTTTTCTGCTTTTAGATTTTAATTACAGATAAATCCTACATACAAAATATTTTCATAAGAAAATAAAACTACTTCAAAAACAAATAATTTACTTTTAGTTTCACAATGTAAGAATATAAATATATAGTTTAATTTTATATTTTTAATTAATCATATTAGTATTAAAATTCTTATATTAAGAGAATATATCTAATATTCTCAAATTAAGGAGTTAAAATGTCAAAAAAAATATTAATTGTTGCAGGTGATTTTGTTGAAGATTATGAAATGATGGTTCCATTTCAATGTCTAAAAATGTTAGGTCATGATGTTGATGTAGTTTGCCCAGATAAAAAAAGTGGTGAACAAATAAAAACTGCAATCCATGATTTTGAAGGTGATCAAACGTATACAGAGAAACCTGGTCATAACTTTACTCTAAATGCAACTTTTGATGAAGTAAATGAATCAAACTATGATGCACTTGTTATTCCTGGAGGAAGAGCTCCTGAATATATTAGGTTAAATCCAAGAGTTATTGAGATTGTTCAAAACTTTAATAATGATAACAAGCCAATTGCATCAGTTTGTCATGGTATTCAAGTATTAGTTGCAGCAGATATTGTTAAAGACAAAACTTGTTCTTGTTATCCAGCATGTGCTCCTGACTTAGCAAGACATGGTGCAAAATGGGCAGATATTGGATTTGAAGCTGCACATGTAGATGGAAACTTAGTAACAGCGGCAGCATGGCCTGCACACCCTGAATGGCTTGCAAAATTTAATGAACTTTTAAAATAGTTTTTTTACTAGATATACAATTTTAAACTTTTGTATATCTAGTTTTGCTACAATAAAATAAAAAAGAGTCTATGTGTCAAATCAAATCAAATCCTTTGCCAAAGGATTATCTGTATTAAAAGAGATAATTAGTTTTGGTAAACCAATTACTGCAAATGAGTTATGTCAACGTCTAAGTATTGATAAAAGTACAATGTCAAGATTAATCGCCACATTACAAGTAGAAGGCTTTATAACATACTTAAAAGAATCTAAAGAAATTATCCCAACAGATGTATTAGAAAATACTACAAAAAAAACTAAAATTGAATTAATTGTAAAAAAAACAAAAGCACTATTAGATGATATATATTTTCACACAGGAGAATGTAGTTATATTGCAATATTTGATGACTATAGTGTTTTATATCTAAATCAAGTTGATAATTCCAATAGAGTGTTAAAAACAAGAAATTCAATAGGACTGCATGCCCCTTTACATACAAATGCAATGGGAAAATCTATTCTTGCTTTTGGCAACTATCAACTAGAAAAAATAAAATTAACTGAATATACTAGAAATACAATTACTACAATTGATAACTTAAGTTCTCATTTGGATGAAGTAAGAACTAGAGGGTATTCAACTGATGACGAAGAGTATGAATATGGACTTAGATGTGTTGCCGTTCCACTGTTTAACAAAGAAAATATTTTAATTGGTGCAGTTGGTATTTCAGGTTCTAGTGCAAGACTTAGTTTAGATAAACTTGATGATTTTGGAAAAAAGATTTCTGATTTAACCTCTAAGTATATTATTGTTTGCTAAAAATTTGTAAAAGTTAATAAAACTTTTGCAACAACATGCACATCTTTTAAATCATATACCAAATGAGAATATTCAGTATTTATTGAAATAAACTTTATTTCTGAGCTTGATACAAAAGCTTTTTTTATCCACATTCTATCTTCTTTGTAAATTAAATAAATAGAATCATTAATAATCTCTTTTTGTGATAAATCTGCAATAACTAAGGCTCTATCATTTATTACTGGTTGCATAGATTTTCCATCTACTTTTACAACAAATAAAGATTTTAGATTATATGGTCTTAATAATAAGCTTTTAGAAAACTCAATTTTTTTATCTCTATTGTCATCAAAAATATCTTTATACTCTAAAGTAATTAAATCTAAATTTTCCATATTATAAACTTGCCAACTTTCTTATAATTTCTTTTGCTTCATGGGCATCAAAAAATATATTATTATGAAGTTCATGACTCGCAAATTTTAGATATTCAATTTTCTTTTTTTGAAAATTAGTACTATCATCTTTATATTTATCTATGATTTCATGCATTTCATCTTCATACTTTTGAATAAGTTCATCTTTTTTTACAGGGGCAGGTTTTGAAGCTGTAGTAGGTTTTTTAAATAATAGAAAAGCAATAGCACCAAGAACTAAAATTGCCAAAATTAATATTAGTGATTCTGGCATTTTAATTCCTTATTTTAATTTGAAGGTGTCGAAGGAACAATTACAGGTCTTTTGTTTAATGATTGCGCTTCCAAAGCAATTGATTCTGCTCTTTTTGCAATTGTTAAAGCTTCTTCTACCATTCTTTTGTTTTCATTTTCGAGACTAATATTATCCATTCTTTCAATAAGTGTTCTAAATTCCATATGTCCTAGAACATCTAATACCCCTGGAGCTTTAGAAATAAATTCAATATGTTCTGAATTTCTCCAATTACTAGTTAAAGACTCATCTAAATAGCTTTTATATTCTGAAGTGATTTTTAGTGGATTAGCAATGAATGCTAAGTCTAAAGTAATATCTTCTTTTTTATCAAAGTATAAATCATGTAACTGTTGTAAATATGAAGTAATTTTTAATGAAGAAATATAATCATACACTTTTTGATTTTCTGCTTTTTCTAATAAATAGTCTAAAATATTAATAGATACTTCTGATTCTCCACTTGTTAATAATTCTTCAACTTTTTCATTACAATTTTTATATACTTGTTTTGAACTTTTTTCATCTAAAGCTTCTATAAATTTAAATAGTTCTAAGTTATATCCATAACTAAACTGGTTAATAGTATTAATCATTGGCGTTAAGATTAAAGATGGATCTTCTTGAGTATTTGCATATTGAACTATTCTATTTACATTATTTATTTCTTCAACTGTAAAATATGTATCTTGGTAATAGTATGCTATCTCTTCATTTAAATTTATATTTAACAAATCTTTTGATTTAGTATCATAAAACTCTGTTAATTCTTTATTTTTATATTTAGTAGAACCATCGGCTAATTGTTTATACTTTGAAGAAACCTCTAAGTATTTATCAATTTTATCCGAAATACTCATATTTGCTAAAAGTTTAGATGTTCTAAATAAGATATGATCTTTGCTTGCATTTAATACATCAGCAACTTTCAAACCTCTTTTTGGAAGTTCATCAACTAAAGCAGAAATTCTTTGATTATATTCATCATAAGTTTTTGAATCTTGAATTTTATCGACTAATTTTACAGCAGAAGAAATTTTAACAGATCTTCGTATTAAAAAATAAATAACTAAAATAGTAAATACTATAATTCCTATAATAATTAAAATCTCATTTGGCGCCTGTTTATATATATCTAATAAGTTGTAATTTGATTCTTTTGCAATAGATAAGAACTCAGTAACTGTCATATTATTTCCTTCTAAATTATTTGTAAACTTAAGATATTAGTATACAAAAATAAACTTGATACTTATTTAAAACTCCCATTACAAGGAGTTTCCTATTAATTAGTATATCGATTTTACATTTGGGTGTCTAGAAAAGTAACTTTTCTTAGCTTTTACTCTTTAGATATCATTAAAATATATAGAAGCATTAGCATATGAGGAATTTGTTAATAAAAATTTTATGTATTACTTTTTGATACATAGTATCTTTTTAGTAAGTGTTTACTTATATTTAAAATAGGAGTATTATAAACCTGTCTCTTATACACATCTGACGCTGCCGACGAAGAGGATAG
>CAJXPH010000097.1 GCA_913057765.1 uncultured Campylobacteraceae bacterium | reverse complement strand
CTCTCTGGTCTCGTGGGCTCGGAGATGTGTATAAGAGACAGATATAATTAATATGATAATTAATAATATTCAATAAATCTATTAGTGCCGTCTTCATAGGTAGTATTATAGGGTATTCATGTAAAATAAATGTCAAATTTTTAAAATAAATTACTTTCTTTTGTCAAAATGTTGATAATCGTTTATATTATGCCAGTTTCCGCCCCAGTTCCAGTTATATTTTTTAAACATTTTTGTTACATTATCATTTTTTAAAATTATAGCCTTATCATTAGGATTATTTAAATCTTTATGAACTCTGTTTATATACTTCAAAGATTTTTCATGAGAGATATGTCCTAATTTTGATACATAGGGGTTCTGAATAGGATTTATATCAATAGCTTTGCCATAAGCATGTCTTGACCATTTTTTTGTTCCTTCAATATTTCTACAATTATAGGCAGATGTGTTATTTGCTTCTATGGAGGAAAAATCATTTCCTCCATAATTTGAAACTAGTTCCATTTTATATATTGGATATTTTATTTCATAAAGGTTTTTAAAAATATCAACCATCTCAATAGAAACATCTTTATGAACTATTAATTCCCCTACTTTTGTATTGTCTTCAAAATCAATATAGTTAAGATTTAAATATCTTAGATCTTTTAGTTCTACAGGACAACCTTTTTTGTGTGAGTTCCCGGTTATCATTCTTTTTTTAATTTCTGGAGTAATATTACTTATTGTGTATTTATATTCTGCAAATAGTATTGAAGAAAATAAAAATATTGTTAGTAAAGTTTTAATTTCTTTTCCTTTTCATTTTTTATATCTAACATAATATTGCATTAGTTATATACTTTTGATAAAATAACTTCAATGAAGAAAAAAATATTTACTCTTGGACTAATTTTAACCCTTACTGGCTGTGGTATAAACGATGCTATAAACATCACAACTGCTGTAATAAGTAAAAACCCATCTGCTGCCTTCCAATCAATTGCACGTTCAAAAGCCTTAGGCTATGCAATAAATCCAAAACGATTATCAAATGACTTAGAATTTATAAGTTCTTTTCTAGAAGATATAACTTCTGTGTGGGGGAAAGGCAATGAAAGGTTGCCAAAACAAAAAGAGTATGTTAAATATATGAACAACTATAAAAGTAGAGCTTTAATCGATTTTGATAAAGGTATTGTTACTGTTGAGACAATAGATATAAAAAATACTAGGCTAAGTTTAACAAATGCAATTATAACTGCACTACTTCTACCTGATGACCCAAGAGCTGTAGATTTATTTGGTACAAATGAAGTAAAACTAGGTTCCACTCCTTATTTACTAGGTGAAATAAAAGATGATAAGAATGAAAATATAAGATATGAATGGAGAGCAAATAGATTTGCTGAAATTCTAATAGATAGACAACTTAAACAAAAAACAATTAAAAAAGATGGAAAAAACCTAACTGTATATTATGTAAATATTCCTATGGTTAAAGATCATGCTTCAATAAGAGTTGCAAAATTTCAACCACTTGTTAATCAATATGCCAAAAAATTCAATGTAAGTAAAAATCTAATCTATGCAATAATCAAAACAGAGAGTAACTTCAATCAATTTGCAGTAAGTAGCGCTGGAGCATTAGGACTTATGCAAATAGTCCCATCAAGTGCAGGGAAAGATGCATATAAGCATACAAAAGGTTCAAACTGGACACCATCAAGAGAATATCTATTTGATGCAAAGAACAATATAGAACTAGGAAGTGCTTATATTCAAATTTTAAATTCTAAATATCTAAATGGAATATATAACGAAATATCAAAAGAGTACTGCGTAATTAGTGCATATAATACAGGAAGTGGAAACGTTTTAAAAACATTCTCTGGAAATAGACAAAAAGCAAAAGATTTAATAAATAGAAAAACACCTTCTCAAGTTTACAATACCCTAAGAAATAAGCTTCCATATAAAGAGACTAGAAGATACTTACAAAAAGTAATAAATCACAAGAAAGAATTCGTAAATTTATAAGAAACTATTTAATTCATTGCTTAAAACAAATAAAAGAAATCTATTATGTTATTAATTATATAAAACTAAGGATATTTTATCTAGAATGTTGTGCAGACAAATAATTAGATTAGAGGAAGTATAAATTATGAATGAAGATAAAATCATAGAAAATCAAAAGAATGAGATTAAAGATTTACTTGCATCAAGATGGTCAAGGTTTTGGGCATCGTTAGTTGATGGATTAATAATGGCATTAATAACAATACCTGTGATGTATTTCACTGGTGGTTTTGAAACAATAGACGATAAGCTTGTTGAACAATCTTTTTTATATACTACATTAATAGCTTCATTAGGACTAATAATTTTTATACTTGTAAACTATAGGTTATTAATAAACAATGGACAAACAATAGGGAAAAAATTACTAAAAATAAAAATTGTAAATTTAGATAATAACTTGCCTACAAAAGATATTTTATTAACAAGGTATTTAGTATATTTTATACCTAGTTATATTCCTGTTATTGGTAGTTGGTTATCTATAATAAATATACTTACCATTTTTGGAAAAGAAAAAAGATGTATTCATGATTATGTTGCAAAAACAAGAGTTATCAATTTAGAACAAATTTAATTTACACCCCTCCTGGGGGTGAATTTCTCTTTTATAAATAAATCATACTAACATGATATTTATTTGTAATGCTCTTATAAATCATAAAAAATTTATAAGAAACTACTTTTCTCGTTTCTTTTTCTTTCTATCATTCATTTTTTCTAACAAAGCAGAAGTAAAAATACTACCAGGAATTGCATATAAAGCGATACCTAAAAAACTCACTATTGCAGTTAATATCCTGCCAACAGCCGTAATAGGAAACATATCTCCATATCCAACAGTTGTAAATGTTATAACTGCCCACCACATGGTTGTAAGCATACTTGTAAAGACTTCAGGTTGAGCCACTTTTTCAAAATGATATACAATAGGAGTAAGTGTTAAAACAACAACTGATAAACCTACAAAAATAAAAATGAATTCTTCTTTTTTCTCTTTTAGAATACTAAATAAAAGATTGTCAAATTCTGCATATTTTACTACTCTAAAAAGTTTAAAAATTCTAATCACTCTTAATGCTCGTAAGAAGCCTAAATCAAGATTAAATATAGAAAGATAAAAAGGAAGTATTACAATCAAATCAATAATCATAAAAGGTGTAAAAGCAAACTTCAATCTACTTCTATTATGATGATGATTTATACTATAGAGCCTTAATATATACTCAATAGAAAAAAGTATTACATTTATTGTATTTATAATATTAAATATTCCAAAATAATCTGACAGAGCTTTTTCTGTTTCTAAAAACATAATTACAATACTAACTATAATATTTAAAAAAATTAATGAATGAATGAATATTCCATAAGCATGTGCAGTTGGGTGCTCAAAGATAGTATAAAGATGTTTTTTTAATTCCATTATTTGACTTCTATGTTTTTTTGTTATTCTAACATAGAATAGATTGTCCCTTTCTTTTTTTCATAGTAACAAAATAACTCATTCACTTTTTTTTCACAGATTTTATTTAACATTCAAAATAAAGGATTCAAAATGAAAAAAATTTTAATAGGTATATTTCTTTTTGCAACAACAGCTATCTTTGCAGATGTAACGATTGGAGTGAGAATTGGTGATAGAGATAATCATGCAGTAACACACAAAAAATTTAAACATGAAAAACGTCATTATAATTATAAAAAAAATAAGTTTGACTATAGAAGACATGCTTATTATGATAATCATGGAGATTATTATGGATATTTTGACAAACGGGGGTATTATTATAATAATATTTTCTTTCTTTTTAATAATCAATATACATATCGTGATAGATTAAAAAGAACTAGACACTTTAGAGATAAACATTCATATTTTAGAGCAAATAAACATCATTATAGAGCATCAAATCAAAGAATCCATAGAGACTATAATCATAGGTTTGATAATAGGAGATATAAACATCATTATAAATCACAAAAACAAAAATATCGTAGACATGCTAATAATAGATTTACTGAAGGAAGATATACTTACTATAAAAATAGATAAGGCTAATTAAAACTTGCTTTTTTACTCATTAAGTTTAATATTTCATATGTTTTACTAACATCGTATGTTGCACTATGATATGAGTTTGGATCAAATTCAATTCCATAATAAAAGCAAGTTTCATCTAGTTTTGGATTTTTAATATTACCTCTGACATTTAGAGCTTTTACTACATGTTTATTTTCTTTCATAGTACAAAAATGATTTTCAAATTCTGCTATTTTATATAAATGCCTTAACTCAAAACTTATATTATGAGCTACAAGTGTTTTAGCATCTTTACAAAATTCAACAAAATCTAAATCCTCACTAAAATAAGAACTATATGTAGCTCCAGCTTTTTCTCTATGAGCTAGTATTTTTTCAGGGGTTAGTTTATGAACTGCATAAGAGTATTGGTTTACAGAATATCTAGATAAATAATAGCGATGAAATTTATCAACAATCTTATATTTACCATTTTCTAATACTACTTTTACAGCAGCAACTTCTATAACATCGTGTTCATTTGTTGTGTTTGTTTCAAAATCTAATATAATCATAGGTAAGAATAATCCTGTTTTAATAAAATTTTTACCACTTTGAAGCCCACTCTTGTTGTTCTTCTTTTGTAAGGAATGTCCAAATTACAATTCTACTAATTTTCTGACCATGTTGCATCTCTATAGTGTCATATTCTACTGGTTTGATTTTATCTATTGCTTCATAGATATATGGTAAATTGTCTTTTTTTGAAACTATCGTACTAAACCAAAAACAGTTTTTACCAAATCTTTTACTCTGTTTTATCATGGCTTTAACAAAAGATACTTCCCCACCTTTACACCATAACTCATTCTTTTTTCCGCCAAAGTTTAAAGAGGCTTTATCAATCAGTTGTTTAGTAAGATTTTGAACTTTTCTTTTACTTCCAGCTTCCGCCTCTTTTTGAGATCTATGAAAAGGAGGATTACATAAAGTGAAATCAAATCTATCATCTTCTTTGATAATACCAGTAAAAATACTGTCATGATTTAATTGTAATCTACACTCAACATTTCCTACTAAAGAGTCATTTGATGCAATTATACTTTCAGATGATTCAAGAGATTCTTTTTCAATATCACTACCTACAAAAGACCAACCATAAACACTATTTCCAACTATAGGATAAATACAATTTGAACCAATACCAACATCTAAACCTTTTATATTTTTTCCAGTTGGAATCTTTTTATCATTAAACTCAGCTAATAAATCAGCAATATAATGAAGATAGTCAGCACGTCCAGGGATTGGAGGACATAAGTACCCTTCAGGGATTGACCATTTTTTGATATTATAAAAGTGTGCAAGAAGTGCTTTATTCAAACATAATACTGCTTCTGCATTTGCAAAATCAATTGAAAGCTCATCATATTTGTTTTCAAATACATAATCACCAAGTTTTGGTAAACTTTTTATAAGTTCAGGAAAGTCATATCTTTTATTGTGAGGATTACGTGGATGTAAACCTTTTTTGTGTTCTTTATGTGCCATTATATTTATCTTAATATGTAGATTTTTTTGTATTGTACTATCATCTTTCTAATTATGAGTTAATACAGAATAATCAGCCTTCAAAGTTTATACCTTGTGATAAAGGTAGATCATCTGAATAGTTTATAGTATTTGTAACTCTTCTCATATAGTTTTTCCACGAATCACTTCCACTTTCTCTTCCACCACCGGTTTCTTTTTCCCCACCAAAGGCTCCACCTATTTCTGCACCACTTGTTCCAATATTTACATTTGCGATACCACAATCACTACCAACACTGCTCATGAACAATTCGGCTTCTTTTAAGTCTTGAGTAAAGATAGAAGAAGAAAGACCTTGAGGTACACTATTATGTAGTTTTAGTGCTTCATCAAAACTCTCATACTCAATTAGATATAAAATAGGTGCAAAAGTTTCCTTTTGAACTATTTTCGCTTCATGTTTTATTTTTACTAAAGCAGGCTCTACATAGAATCCATCTATAGGAACATTTTTAGTTATTCTAGTTCCTCCATATAAGATTTCACCTTTTTGTTTTTTCACCATTTTCAAGGTTTCTTGCATATCTTTATATGATTTTTCATTTACCAAAGGTCCCATAAGATTTGATTTATCAAAAGGGTTTCCTATTTTTACACTTTTGTAAGCTTTTACTAATGATGAACTTAATTTTTGGAAAATTGATTTATGTATAAAAAGTCTTCTCAAACTAGTGCATCTCTGCCCTGCTGTTCCAACTGCAGAAAAAAGTACTGCTCTTAAAGTCAAATCTAAATTAGCACTAGGTGCTACTATCATTCCATTATTTCCACCAAGTTCTAAAAGAAGTCGTCCTAGTCTTGAAGCAACTTTTGGAGCTAAAGCTTTTCCCATTGCAACAGAACCTGTGGCACTTACTAGTCTTATATCATTGCTAGTTACTATACTTTCAGAAACATTCCTATTGGCAATTACAACTGCAGATATATTTTGAGGAAAATCATCAAATGATTTAATAGCTTCTTGCAATAACAAATGACAAGAAACAGCGCATAAAGGTGTTTGAGTTGAGGGTTTCCAAATAAGTGTATTTCCACACACTAGTGCAAGCATGGCATTCCAGGCCCAAACTGCCATTGGAAAATTAAAAGCAGAGATTATCCCAACCACACCTAAAGGATGCCATTGTTCAATCATCTTATGTCTATATCTTTCACTAGCAATTGTAAGACCATATAACTGTCTAGATAAACCAACTGCAAAATCACATACATCTATCACTTCTTGCACTTCACCTAAAGCCTCTTCATATATTTTTCCAGATTCTAAAGTTATCAAAAATGCTAGTTGTTTTTTCTTTTCTCTTACTAAATTTGCAAAGACTCGAACAACTTCCCCTCTTTTTGGAGCAGGAACCTCTTGCCATACGGTGAATTCATCTTTTAAAGTTTTAATAGTTTTTTCTAGTTTAGATTTATCAATAGTTTTAAATATTACATTTTTTTGTGAGTCTATTGGACTTGTTGAATAAAATTCTTTTTCATTTCCATAGAGACATTTATCTCCTATATATAAAGAAGGAAGAATACCTTTTTTCTCTAACTTAGTAATGCCAAGTTCAATTAAAATATTTTCATTCATTTTTAATCCTTTGGTATATATTCTCTCCCAAATCTATTTTCTAAGAAATCATCAATATTTATATCTTCTTGTTTCATAAAACCATTTTTCTCTATCTTTTTATTTACAAAAAGGTCTAAGACTGTACAAAGTCCAGTTGCAGTTGTCAGTTGAATGGAACTTAGCTCTTGTTTGTACATCACTTGATTGTAGATTTTACGCACATTTGTTACTTGTTCTAATTTTCCATTTTTTAATCCTGTAACACTACAGAATATCAATACAACATCTTGTTTTGTAGTAGGAATTGCATACTCTAAAATCTCTTTTAATAAGTAACGTCTTTTTTCTTGTCCTAAATATAAACCATTTATCAAAAAGTCCATATATTCTCTATGCCCTTTATATCTTATGGTTTTATAATTTAGTTCTTTTACTTTATCTTCAAGTGTCTCACAAAGAGTTCCTAATCCACCTGAAGTATTAAAAGCTTCATATTCTAAACCATCTAAAGAAAACTTCTCTAAACCTTCTAAAGGCTGGATAGTTACTAATTTTGAGTCTTTAATGGCAAAACATTCATTACTATATTCATTTATCAATCCATCTGTTGACCAAGTAAGATTATATAAAATTTTATTTGAGGGATTTTGAGGAAGAGCACCAACTCTCATCTTCACACTATGTACTTGTTCAAACTGTTTCACAAGGGAATGTGCCAAGATAGAAATAAACCCTGGTGCTAGACCACACTGAGGAACAAAAACTTGAAAAGGTTTTGCTTTTTTAGCTATTTCTTTAATACTATTAGTTGTCTTCACATCTTCAGTGAAATCAAAATAGTTTATACCTGCTTTTAAAGCAGATTTTGCAACTTCTGTATTTAAATAATATGGAAGAGCAGAAATAACACTATCAAAGTTTTTTAATACATCCACATAGTCTTTTTCTTTTTCTAGATCATATTGTAAAGTGTTCGCACCAGTCTGTGCTGTTAGATAAGCTAGTCTTTTTTTATCTCTTGCAACAACGGTTACGTCATATTCGCCACTTTGTTTAAGAAGTAACGCAACGGTAAAACCAATGTTACCTGAGCCTAATATAATAACTCTATGCATAATATCCCCTTTCTAACAACATTGTTGTTTATATAGAATAGTAATTTTTACATAATGTCTTTGATTAGATTATAACCATTTTTAAAAAAATAATATTTAAGTTTAAATTTAGATTTTATCCTTAAGTATCAACTTTTAGTCAAATTTATTTAATATGATTTTAAATTTAACACAGAATCAATAGATTCATAAGTGTATGTTTCATAACTCTTATTTTTAGCTTTTATAGTATGCACTGCCATTCTATCCGCTAACTCATTTCCTTCAACTCCTGCATGACCTTTTACATGTTTAATAGTTATATTGTCTTTAATTTTTTCATATAAAAAATGGGCTTCTTTGATTAACTCAAGGTTTTTAATCTCACCACTTTTTTTAGTCCACCCTTTTGCTTTCCAGCCATATGCCCAAGTACAAATACAATCAATACTGTATTTTGAATCAGAAAATATAGTATTTGGATAATCAGGGTTTGACTGACAAATTAGAAGTGCTTTATATAAAGCATTTAACTCTGCTATGTTATTCGTACCATTTTTTACATAATCACCAAAATACAGAACTGGTTTAGAATTTGAAGAATAAACTGCAACTCCACTTCCCGCTTCACCTGGATTTCCAGAACAAGCACCATCACTGTAGATACTTAAACTTCCACTACTTTGAGTATTTGTACTTTCAACTTCTTTTTGTTTAACAGGTTCAGCTTTTTTTGGATTTCTAAAAGACGAAAGAGTTTCGTAGTTTTTAATAATCTGGTCTTGTGTTTTAAGTGCTAACTTACCTTTTAAAAGAATCAATAGGTTTGCATCACGTGTAGATAACTCTTTTTCTAAAATAAGTGTATCCCATGAGTCCTCAAGAGGAAAAGGTAAGTCTAAAATCTTTGCTTGTGCTTTGTTTAGTGTCGAGTCATTTAATATTAGTTCTAAATAGTTTTCGTCAATTTTCATATAGTATTCCATGTTTTTTATGCAATTATATCAAAGTTTTCTTTTGTCTCTTGTTCTCAGATTCACACCTCTATTCTAATTTTTAAAAATCCTTATCTCTTCCTTAATTTTGCATCATATATTTAGATAGTTTATCAAAAAAATCATATTATAAAATTATCTCAAATTGTTATAACAATTTGAGATAATTTTAAGCTTGCTTTTGTATAATTCCTGTCTCTTATACACATCTCCGAGCCCACGAGACC
>CAJXPH010000096.1 GCA_913057765.1 uncultured Campylobacteraceae bacterium | reverse complement strand
CTTTTATATAATATAAAAATACGAAAAAGAGCAGATAGAGAACTAAAGATTACTAATTTTGAATTAAAAAATAAAAAAGATGAATTAGAAACTATAATTCAAGAATCCCCTAATCCTATGCTTTTACATGAAGAAGGTGGGAATATTCTTATGATTAACCGAGCATGGAGTAATTCCTCTGGGTTTTCGATAAAAGATACACCAACAATTGAAGACTGGATTATAAAAACTCGAGACAATCAAGACGTTGTTGATTATATGAGAAAGCATATCAATTTACTTTATGAGATAACTGAAACACTAGATGAAGGTGAATTCTCTTTTTTTAATAAAAATAGAGAACTAGTTACATGGAAAGTCTCTTCTGCACCACTTGGATTAATTAATGGTAAGAGAACAATTATTACATCTGCAATGGATATTACAGAATTAAAACACAATGAAAAAATATTAATTCAACAATCCAGATTAGCTTCTATTGGCGAGATGTTAGACAATATTGCTCATCAATGGAGACAACCTCTATCTGCAATTTCTACAGCTTCTACTGGAGTTTTAGTCGAAAAAGAGGCGGGTATTTTAAGCTCTGATGATTTAATAAGTTCAATGAACTCAATTAATGATGCTACCCAATATCTATCAAGTACTATTGATTATTTTAGGAATTTTTTAGTTAGTAGTGATGAAAAAAAAGTTATAAGTTTTGAAAATACAATAGGAAAAACAATTAAGATACTAAGTTCAAAATTTAAAAACAGAGAAATAAATGTAGTAACAAATATAGATAATATATCTTACCCCTGCATCGAAAATGAAATGATACAAGTTATTATGAACTTATTATCTAACTCTCAAGATGCATTAGAAAAGGTTGATTATAAAAAATATATTTTTATTGACATTTATACAGATGATAATAATATTATCTTAAAAGTAAAAGATAATGCTGGAGGGATACCTGAAAAGATAATAAGTAAAGTATTTGAACCTTATGTTACAACTAAACATGAATCTCAAGGGACAGGCATTGGACTTTATATGATAGAAGAAATTATTACTAAAAATTTAAATGGAACAATAGAAGTAAAAAATAAAGATTTTAACTATGATGGTATTTCTTATAAAGGTGCTGAATTTACAATAATTTTAGATAGTTAGAGTAAAATTTAATGAGAGGTAAACTTATTTAATCTTTTATAGTTTTTATGCATGTATATTAAAACTATATCGTGATAAACCAGTGAATTGTAGGCAAAAAATTGTTACAAAGATGAGTCATAAAAACAAGTTCTACAACCTGTACCTTATGGAGTATGTTCAAAAACCCAACTCTTTTTGGGACAAGCTTTCCATTAGTAAAAACTGCTCAAAAAGTAAGAGGTTGTTGACAAGTGTATATAGACCATACTATTAAGAATATAGTCTTTTTTGTGGATAATTATTAAGTTGAATAAAAAGTAATTAGGATTTAGACTTCAAACTATTAACTAATCCTGAAAGAACTACAAAGAAAAGACCAACAAAATAAATTGATAATATCTCTTCATCAAAAAATAGAATTAAAAAGAACGCAGATAAGATTGGTGTTATAAATAAATAAGGTGCAACTTTAGATGCATCAAACAACTGAAGACCTTTAATCCAAAACAGATAAGATATTCCATTGATAAAAGCTCCATTTATTATAATACTTACCCAGTCCTTACTTGATGGCATAATAAAAGTTGAATAGGTACTTACAGTAATAATTGAATATAAAATTGCAGAGAAAAAATAAATCATTACAGCATTTGTAGCATCTACTTTAACAACTTTACTTAATACTGAAAAGAGTGCAAAGGCAATTGCTCCAAGCATTACTATTAATAGTACATCTATTTGTGAAAAGTCTAAACTTGTAAAGTCTCCTTTTGTAATTACTAAAGAAACCCCTAAAAATCCAAGAGCAAGAGAAAGAAGCTTCTTTTTTGTAAAGTTTTCTTTTAAAATCACTAATGATAAAAATACAATAAAGATTGGCCACATGTATTGAATAACTAAAACTTCTAATCCATTGGCATGATTATATCCATAGTATAAAAGTAGATAGTATAAAAAGTCTAAAAATCCTAATGCGAATAAAACTAAGAATATTTTTTTTGAATAAGTAAATATCTCTTTAAAGTTCTTTTGAAATAGTGAGACTATAAAAATAGATAAAAATGAAACTATTGAAGAATAAAACAGATATTGATGATGGTCTAATCCATTTTGTGCAAACTTTGCAACTGTTGGAATTAATGACCAAAGAATAATACATAAAGCAATATATGTCATCCCTAGGTTTGCTTTTAGATAGTTTCTCATAATATACTCTTTTTATTTTGAGTATATATTTTTAAGTTTTTAAATTATAGTAAGATATTGCTATTTTTCTTTAAGTAAGAAGGTGTATGAGAAAAAAACTTCTTGGAGTTTTTAGTAAAATGTGACTGGTCAGTAAATCCAACTTGAAAACTAGCTTCACTAATACTCATACCTTTTTGAATAAATTCATGGGCTCTATTAACTCTTTCATTTAGTATAAATTTGTATGGACTTAATCCAAACTCTTTTTTAAACATTCTTATAAAATGATATTTACTTAAGCCTACATTTGAAGCTAGTTCATCAAGAGTAAAATTCATATCAATTGAATCATTAATAAACTCATAGGTATTTTTTGTGATTTTTTTATCACAGAAGATATCAACATAAGGTTTTGTAGAAATAGTATGATTTTCAATCATATATGATAACACTTCAATAAGCTTTGTTTCAATAAGTAAGAAATCTTTTTTTTCAAAATATGAATAAAAAAAGTTATGGAGTTTGAAGAAAAGGGTTTTATCTTCTAGTAAATAGTTTTCAAAAAAAGGTATTTTTCTATAACCATATATATCTTCATAAACTTTACTTACTAAATCTACCTTTGGACAAAAACTAGCATGAGTTAAACTGTTTACTTCTGCACTATGCACATCTCCAGGGTTAGTTACTCTTACTGAATATTTATAGGAATCAACAGTTTTATTTACATATTTTACTTTTATAAGTCCATTATATGTTAATCCAATAGAGTATGTATTATGGAAATGTTTATTATAGTTTGTATTTGTATTTTGAACACTTTCTATAAATGTATTATTAAGTAAATCTATCATTCTATATTATAACAAATAGTAAGATATTTCTATAGTACTTTTAAATAAATGATACTCTAATATACGAATGTTCAGCAACCTGTACTTATTGAACATGTTCCAAATCTCAAGTCTTTTTGGAACAATCTACTTTTTAGTAAAAACTGTTTCAAAAGTAAGGGGTTAGAGAAGAAACGGTTCAGAGTTTTATGTCCTATTTAACGTTGACAGATCAGAGATGTTGAATTCCTGATCGTCAATATTAAGCTTTGCTATTGAAATCATTTTAAAGAGATTAAAAACTCTCCTTCAACTTCATGCCAAACTTCACCATAATCATCTTCATGTTTTTTGAGTAATTTAAAAGCTTTTTTTGCATTATTTTCATCTTCAATCTTTGCATATAACACACCTCTTTTCATATCTCCTAAAACAATATTAGGATAATTCTCTTTTCTAAAACCTTTGATTTTTACTCTTGTTCTATTATTCTCCACTTTTGATAAAGGAAGAATAGGAGAAAAACCTATTGATTTGTTGCTTTGTGTAAAATAAGTTTTATCTTTAATCACTTTAACAGGAGTTAGGATAGGTGAAAAACCTATTATTTTTCCATTGTACATAAGCATTGTTTTACTCTCTAATATAGTTTTATTAGATGAAGCAAAACAAACTGCACTTGAGAGTAATAAAAGAATTCCAATTTTTATTATATTTACCATTTCAAATCCTTATTAAAAAAAGAGTTTATTTATCATTACAATCATAACACCTAATGGTGTGATGAATTTAATAACAAAATACCAAATACTAAAAAGTTTATCACCCATATATGGATTAAGTAATTTGTAAAGTCGATCTTTTTCTACTACAAATCCAACAAAAATAGCAATAATCATACCAGCTATTGGTAAGAAAATAGATGCAGTTATGAAGTCTAAAATATCAAAGGTTCCTGTACCAAAAAACGTTACGTAGCTTTTTACTCCTTCAATATTTGATAGAAGTGCCATTGCTCCTAATGCATATACCATAGAACCTAAAATAATAAGTGCTTTTTTACGGCTAATTTTAAAACGATTTATTAAAACCATAGTAGTTGGCTCTAAAATAGAAACGGCAGAAGTGATTCCAGCAAATGCAAGTGCTGTAAAGAATAAAACACCAATAATATTACCTAATAGTCCCATATCATGTAAAATTGCAGGAAGAGAAATAAAAACTAAGCCAGGTCCTTGAGATGGCTCAGCACCAAAACTAAAGATAATAGCAAAAATCACTACTCCTGAAATAAGTGCAATAGCAGTATCAATCAAAGCAACAATAGCTGAAGCACGTACTAGATTAGTCTCTTTTGGTAATGATGCTGAATAAGTCATAATCGTACCCATACCTAAAGAAAGAGTAAAAAAAGCATGCCCTACAGCTGCTAAAATAGAACTTGAATGAACCTCTGAAAAATCAGGTACAAATAAAAATTCAATGGCTTTAGGAAATCCATCTAAGGTAGTCGAATAAAAACAAAGTCCTACTAAAATAACAACAAGTAAGGGCATCAAAATGATATTAGCTTTTTCAATTCCTTTTTTAATTCCCTGAGATACAATCACTACTGTTATTAAAAATGCTAGTGTATAAAGAAGTAATTGACCCGTTATATCTGTTGTAACCATACCCCCAAATTCAGAACTTGAATCTTTTATATTTGTAGGAAGGGTAGTAGCTGCAATATAAATATACTTAAATATCCAACCTATAACGACTAAATAAAAAGATAGAATTAGAGCACTGTTGACAGCCATCCATCCACTATATTTCCAAAGATGTCCATTTTTTGGAGCTAATGTTTCAAATGTAGTAACAGTATCTTCTCTACTTAAACGTCCCATTACAACTTCTGCTAAAAAGAGAGAAAGTCCGATAAAAATAATTGTAATAAGATAGATAAGAACAAATGCTCCTCCACCATTTTCTCCTGTCATATATGGAAATTTCCAAATATTCCCAAGTCCTACAGCACTTCCTGCTGCCGCTAAGATAAACCCAATACGGCTAAACCTTACATTATTCATAGTATTCCTTTATTATAATTTACTTTTTTATTGTGCTCCAACTGAAATAAAAGCAGAAATAACACGATTAATTTGATCTTCTTTCAATCCTGCAATATTAATTCTGCCACCTATTAAATAAATTGAATGATTGTCTCTAAGTTCTTGAACTTGTATATTATTAAGTCCAGTCATAGAAAACATTCCTTTATGTAAACCGATAAAATCAAATTTATTTGAATTAGTCTGCACACGAAAAGTATCAACTAGTTCTTTTCTTAAGCTAAGAACTCTATTTCTCATATCTTCGAGTTCTCTTTGCCAATGTTTTGTTAAAATAGGGTCATTTAATATATGTGCAACAATAGCTGCCCCATGTGCAGGGGGCATTGAATATGAACCACGTGCTAGTTCACCCATATGAATTCTGGCATCTTTTGCTTTTTGCAATGTTTTTCCAATTACTATTGCTGCTCCAGTCCTCTCACGATATAAACCAAAGTTTTTTGAACAAGATGTAGAGATAAGTGCTTCTTCTACCTTATCTACTAATATCCTAAGTCCTAAAGCATCCTTATCAAGCCCTTCTCCTAATCCTTGATATGCAATATCAATAAAAGGAAGAAAACCATTTTTATGTGCCAATTGCGCTATACGTTCCCAAGCTTCTAAGGATAAATCTGCACCACTAGGATTGTGACAACAGCCATGTACTAAAAGTACATCTTCTTTGCCCAATGTTTTAACAACACTTATCATCGCTTCTTCATCTACTTGTTTAGTTTCTAAATCTAAATATGGATATTCAAATACTTCAAGCCCTGCTTTTTTCATAATAGGACCATGATTTATGTAACTTGGATTACTAATCCATACACGTGCATTTGGTCGTGCCATTTTAATTAAATCTGCTAGCATCCTAAGAGCTCCACTTGCTCCAGGAGTTTGTAGTGTACTTGCTCTAGAAATTGCTTCTGTACCATTTAGAACTAGATTTTGCACTGCACTATTAAAAAGTTCATCCCCGACAAGCCCAATATAACTTTTACTTTTTTCAGTACTTGCCATTGTCACTGCAGCATTACGAACTGCTTGCATTACTGGTGTTTGTCCAAATTCATCTCTATAAACACCAATACCTAAATCTATTTTTTCTTCTCTAGAATCTTCTTGAAAAGCAGTCATTAATGAAATAATTGGATCACCTTTTGGTTTATTTAATAATTCTAGCATTACGACACCTTCTCACCATTAAGTACACCACTAGCTAAAAATACACCACCAATTACTAGGCCCATACCTAATAATAAATAAATATCCATTTGTTCCCCTAACATTATAGTTGCTAAAAAAGTTGCTACGGCAGGTGTTGCCGCACCAATAGCTGATGTTTTTTCAGCACCAATTCTAACAATTGCTGCACTAAAACATACTCCTGAGAAAATTCCTACGATAATACCTTGAACTAAGAGTTGCCCAATAACTCCAGACATTGGTAAAGCTTGATACCCAAGCTCAGGACTTGTTAGTAAAATCCAAAGTGTGATAATCACTCCATTTGGTAAAGCTGCCAAAGCTGCAACTTTTAAAGGAGCTAAACCTGATTGACGAATACTAATAGTAAATAATGACCATAAAAAAGCACTCAAGAGAAAAAGTCCTTGTCCTAAAAGTAAACTTGTATCCCAGCTACTTCCTGCATGCATTAACATTGCAATAACACCACAACAAATAACAATTATTCCCCATTGTCTAAAACTTGGCAAAGGTTGCTTATAAACTATTACTGCTATCAAAGTTACAAATAAAGGAATTGTTCCAGGTATTAAAGTACTACCATATGCTACTTGTGTTAATTGCATTCCATAACCAGACAAAAGAAAAAATGGTAAACCACTTCCTACTATAATTCCAAATAAATAAATTGGTGGTACATTTACATAATCTTTCAAACTTTTTATAAATATAGGTAATAGTATCAAGCCAGGTACTGCATAACGAAAGAATGTTAACTCTACTAAAGTTAATGGTGTTAATGCACCAATTCTAAGAGATAAAGCATAACTAGACCAAATTAAGACAGTAATAAGAGCTGCAAATAAACCCATCATTTGATCTTTAGATGTATTACTAATATCTTCTACAGTTAATATAGTTTTTGACATATGAAATTCCTTTACAATTTTTACTTGATGAATATAGAATGTATATAGATTTTGAGTTATTATAACTATTTGACTTTTTTATTTCTTCATCAAATGACTTTATAAAATTGTTATTTTAAGAAAATAAAATTGTTTAAAAGTAACCAATAAATTGTTTATTTATGATATAATCACATATGCAAAGAAAAATTACACGTGATTTACATATTGAAATAGCCAATAAAACAATGTCTTACATATACAAACACATTGATACGAATATCAATATAGATGAACTTGCTTCAAGTTTTGGAGTAAGTAAAAAACATCTTCATAATATTTTTAAAGAACAGTTAAATATTAATATTTATGAATCTATAAAATCTATTAGACTTCAAAAAGCTTCAAATCTTCTTTTGACTAATAACTATTCGTCAATTACACAAATAGCCAATATGTGTGGATATAGTTCTCAATCATCCTTTATAAAAGCTTTTAAAGAACGTTTTGAACAAACTCCAAAGCAATGGAGAAATGGCGGGTATAAACTTTATTCAGACGCAATTTTTAAAAACTCTCTACTAAAAGACTCTTTACCAGACTTTGATTCTTCTAAGGTAAGAATTGTAAAAACTAAAGATAAAACAATTTATTATATTAGACAAAAGGGATATATTGTTGAAGAAGCTAAACAGAAGTGGCAACAACTTCAAGCCTTAATTTATACCAATGAATTAGAAAATTATGAGCAAATAGGTATTTATCACGATAATCCTGCTATTACCCCGCATACAAAGTGTTTTTATACTGCTGCAATTAGTCCCGAAGATCAAAGTAATCCCTTAGATACAAACTTACCTTCTAATATTCTAAAAGGAGGATTATATGCAGCCTTTGATATTTATGGTGGAGATAGAGAAGTTGCGTGGTTTGTAAAATGGGCATATCATACTTGGCTTCCAAATAGTGGCTTTGAGACTACGACAGATCATTCTTTTGTGATTATGCATAAAAATCACTTCTTAGAAGAAAATGAGATTCATGCAACTTTTTATCTTCCAATACGGAGTGTATAAAATAAAAAAGCTATAAATAAAAAATAGGACACAAAGAATGATGAATAAATTGTTACAAAGATGAGTCATAATAACAAGTTCAACAATCTGTAGGTTTTGTAACTTTCACTGAGTTTAAAACTAAATTGTTGAACTACGATATAATTTTAATGACTATCTGTTCCTGACACAAAACTCTGAACGGTTTCGAATATATAAGGATATGAAAGAAGAATTGATATCATTGTTAAAAGATAACTAGATACCAAATTCTCGATTTAATATAAATTTAAACTTCTAATTGCGAAGTCATATCAATACTTCCGCCTTTGATAATTTGAGCTCTTAATCCAGCTTTGTGAATCATTCCTTTTAAAAAGTCTTCACTTGTAAGTCTTTTTTCTAAATAGTCACAAGGTTCACATAATCTAATACCTTTTAAAACTACTTTACCAATTTGAAACTCTTTGTCTACTAAAGAGTTTAAATCGCAATTTGATACAACAATATTTCTTCTAAAATCTTCATGTGAAATATTTTGATTGAATTTTTCATTAAATTCATTTATTTTTTCAATTTCGATTAGAGTTACATCTCTATCAGGTTCAATTTCCCCTTTATTAGAAAATGTTCCCTCTTGATTATAATATCTATCTCCAAAAATGCCTTTTTCTTCTTCTAAAACTATTTGATTTACTTCTTGCATAGAACTTTTTTTATCTGGTGATATAAGAAGACTTACGATTTTACCTGACATTGTTACCCTTTTTATGATTTTTTAGCAAATGCTAATCCTGCGCCTAAACTTATAAATAAACTACCAACTACTTTACCAAAGTATTTTGATAAAGAAGATTTATTAAATAAGTCTTTTATTAAATGTGCACTAATAGTATATATCATCATGCAAATAAATGCGATAACTCCAAGTATAATTACAAGTAAACTATAGTGTAATATATTATTTTGTCCTTCATTGATAAACTGAGGGAATAGCGCGGTAAAAAAGACTAATGCTTTAGGATTTGAAGATCCAACAATAAATGCTTCTGTAAATAGTTTATATAACTTTATATCCTCTTTCTTTAACTTTTCTTTTTCACTATCTATCTTAAATGGTGTTTTAAATAGTTTAATCCCTAGATATACTAAATATATTGCTCCTGTCTCTTATACACATCTCCGAGCCCACGAGACCAGAGAGGATCTCGT
>CAJXPH010000095.1 GCA_913057765.1 uncultured Campylobacteraceae bacterium | reverse complement strand
AATAAGTATTATATAATTCTTAAAAATAAAAATTAAATCAAATATTTTATAATAATTATAATACAGAAAAATTATGACATTAGATATTTGTATTATAAAAGGGGAACGATGTTCTTATCTGATGATGATAAAAACTTTTCAACAAACTTAGAGGAAGAATCAAAGAATGATTCTCAAAATATACAAATTGATAAAGACTATTTTAATCACTTAGAAACGTTTAAATTACTTTATAGTGAAGCTCCATTACCTTACCAGTTAGTAAACTTAGATGGGGAAATCCTTACAATAAACAAACAATGGAGTGACCTGCTTGGATACAAAGAAAAAGAAGTGATTGGAACTTGTATTTCTAAATATGTTCAAGAAGAAGACATCTCACGTATAAAAGATGAATTTGGTACGTTTATTAAAACAAAAAAGCTCACAAACTTCGTATTAAATATGCAAACTAAAGAAAATAAAAAATTATGTGTTGCAGTGGATGGGATTATATTAAAATCTGGTAAAAAATCTAAAACTCATTGTATTTTAAGGGACATAACACAGAAGAAAATCAATGAAAATAAAATAAAACAAGCTCTTGTTGTATTTGAAAATACAAATGAGGGAATTCTAATAACAGATAAAAATAATAATATCATCTCTGTGAACAATGCATTTACAAAAATTACAAAATATACAAAAGAAGATGTTTTAGGGAAAAACCCAAGTATTTTAAATTCATCAAAACACAAAGATGAATTCTATTCTAATATGTGGGAATACCTTAAGGAAAATGACTCTTGGGCAGGAGAAATATTTAATAGGAAGAAAAGTGGAAAAATATATCCTGAATGGTTAAATATAAATATTATTAGAAATGAAAAAGGTGAAATCGAAAACTATATTGGCCTATTCTCTGATATTACAAAAATTAAAGAATCAGAATCAATGATTTCATACTTAACACATAATGATGCACTTACAAATCTACCCAATAGACTACTACTAACTGCAAGACTAAAATATTCAATGGAAAGAGCATATGAAAACTATCACAATCTTGCCGTAATTTCAATTGATATTAATAATCTAAAAAACATTAATGATAGTTATGGTTATATTTTAGGGGATAAAGCAATTGTAATTTTAGCGAAGAGATTAAAACAGATTATAAAGCATGATGATACTCTAGCAAGAGTATCAGGAAATGAGTTTGTAATAGTTCTTGAAAAAATAGTTAATATAGATGATATGTCGGCAATAATAAATAGAATATTTAATACTATTAAAGAAGAGATTCTATTAAACAAAAATACAATTACAATCTCAGCATGTTTAGGGGTTTCAATATATCCAAATCATGGTTTAGAATCAGAAGATCTATTAAGACATTCAGAAACTGCACTACATAATGCAAAAAAACTTGGCATTAATCAATACAAATTTTATAATGAATATATGACTGAAGACGCTATTAAAAAAATAAAAATGGAGCATGATATTAAACATGCTATTAAAAACAACGAATTTGAAGTTTTTTATCAACCTCAGATTAATATTAAATCAAAACAAATAATTGGAGCAGAAGCATTACTTAGATGGAACCATCCAGAAAAAGGTATCCTAACTCCTGATAAATTTATTAAACACCTAGAGACATCTGAAAATATCATAATAGTAGGGAAACAAGTACTACTAGATGCATGTAACTTTTTTAAATATTTAAATGACGAAAATATTTTAAAAGATGGAAAAGTTGCAGTTAATTTGGCTTCTGAGCAAATAAATAACAGTGACATAGTAAATACGATAGAAGAAATACTAAATGAAACTAAACTTGAAGCGAAAAATTTAGAACTTGAAGTTGTAGAAAGTTCAATAATAAAAGATACTAATAAAGTGATTACACTTTTTGAACAGTTAAAAAAATCTAATGTTAAACTTGCAATTGATGATTTTGGGACAGGGTATTCTTCATTAAGTTATATAAAACAATTTCCTATAGATAAACTAAAAATTGACAAATCTTTTATTACTGATGTTTCTGAAAATCAAAAAGATAAAGCAATTGTAAAAACTATTGTTGAATTAGGAAAAGGGCTAGGATTAAAAGTTATAGCAGAAGGTGTTGAAACAAAAGAACAAGAAAATTATTTAAAAAACAATACTAACTGTGATGAAATTCAAGGATGGTTATATTCTAAAGCATTAAATCAAAATGATTTTAAAGATTTTATAAAATTTCACAATGAAAATATCTAATTGAGTATTTCATATATAACGAGTTTTTAATAGATAAAACTCGTTTTAAGAATATTAAAATTTAATTAATAAACTATTTTTCAAGAGGTTCTTTATTCTCTTTCTTCTCTTTCTTCTTTGAAGAAAAACCAGCACCTTTTTTTTCTTTCTTTTGAAGATCTAAATCATCCATTAAAGTACGGTAATCCATGCCTTCTTGATTCATCTTAGCAAAACATGCGGCAATAGCAGCAATTGCATTAGGAACTTCTTCTTTCTTTTTATACGATTGGATATTTTTTTCACTTACTTTGATTAAAGCAGTAAACTTAGGAATAGTAAGTTCCGCATCGAGTAATAACTTTTTAAAGTTAATAAATGTCATTGATTTTTCCATTTGTTAATTTATGAAGCCATTATACATACTTAGCCTTGAAGTCTAGCTAAAAAACACTAGTTATATATATTTTATATATATTTTATAGATAATAGTTTGAATTAATAAATTCAAACTATTATTATTTAATTAGATTACGTCCACTTCCCAAAAGAAATCAATCCATTCATTTGCTTCTCTAACAGCAAAGTCTGGTTGTAAAATTGCAGTTTTTTTATAAAAAAGTGTTGCAAGTTTAAATTCAACACCTGGGAATTTCTTTTCTAAAAGTTTTAAAATCTCTACCATTGTCTCTCCAGAGTCAACAATATCATCAATTATTAATACTCTTTTTGCATGAGAAACATCAGGAATGTTAAAAATATTGAAAGAATCTAGCTTTAATTCACCTTCATAATGAATTGAATTCAATGAGTATAAGTTTCTCATATCTAAAGCTTGTGCCATCAAATGAGCAAGAGTTAAACCACCTCTTGCAACTGCTAAAAGAACATCTGGTTCATAATCTCTACATTTATTAACTAATGTCTGTGTGTCCTTTTTAAACTCGTCGTAACCGTAATAATACTTTTCCAAATAAATCCCTTATAATATAAATGCGAGTAAACTAATAAACGTGATTGTTAGAATACCAATATTTAAATCTTTATATTGCCCTCTTGCAAATTTAATGATAGTATACACTAAAAATCCTGCAGCAATTCCGTTCGTAATAGAGAAAGTCAAAGGCATTAAAATAACAATTAAAAAAGCACCTGCACTAGTTGCTAAATCTGAATCCTCAAAATTAATCTTTCCTAGTTCTGTAAACATTAAAACACCAACAACTACTAATACCGGATAAATGGCATTTCCAGGTATTGATTTAAATAGTGGTAACATAAATAATGTTGCAACAAAAAATAAAGCTGTAAAAACAGCAGTTAATCCAGTTCTACCACCTTCTTCAACTCCAGAGGCACTTTCAATAAATGCTGTAGTGGTAGAGACACCAAGTAAAGAGCCTGCTGCTGTTGCAATTGCATCAGCTTCAAGTGTTTTTTGTAAAGACTTATCATCTTTATTATTTTCTTGGAAAAGTTTTGCTCTAGTCCCTACTCCAGTTAATGTACCCAATGTATCGAACATGTCAGTAATTAAAAATGTAATAATAACTGGTAATAAAGATAGAGATATTGCACTCATAATATCTAGTTTAAACATGATTGGTTCAATCGAGGCAGGAGCACTAAGAACTTCTTTTGGGAAATCTCCTAAACCAAAATTCCAAGCTACAATAGAAGTTATAGCAATTGATAAAATAAAAGCACCTTTGATTCTATATGAGTAAAATGCAAAAGCTAAAATAAGACCTAAAACACCTAATTGAACGTCAGCTTTTGAAAAATCACCAAGACCAACTAATGTTGCATCATTATTAACAATCATTCCCATTTGTTTTAAACCAATAAAAGCAATAAAAGAGCCAATACCTGCAGAAATTGCACGTCTAAGGCTCATAGGGATAGAGGTCATTATCCAGACTCTAAAGTTTGTAAATGAAAGTATCACAAAAAGAATACCTGATAAAAATACAATCCCTAAAGCTGTTTCCCAAGGTATTTTCATACCTAATACTAGACCATAAGAGAAGAAAGCATTAAGTCCCATTCCAACTGACATTGCAATTGGGGTATTAGACCATAATCCACTAAAAAGTGTCGCTAAAATTGTAATAAGTGCTGTGGCAGTAACAACTGCTTCCATTGGAAGCCCGGCATCAGCTAAAATAAATCCATTTACTGGAACAATATACATCATTGTTAAAAATGTAGTAAATCCAGCAGATAGCTCAGTAAAAACATTAGTATTATGTTCTTTTAACTTAAACATAAAGTTATCCTTAAATTTTGAAATTAAGTTTTGAGTATACAAAATATAAGGTAAGATACTACTAAAAATATGTGATAATTATGTGACAATTAGATAACTTATAATTTCACAAATAAAATATATAGAGAAATATAGAGAAATATTATGAATATAACAAATGAATGTGTAAAATGTATTGTAGGACAAATAGATAAAGCTACAAAACTTTTAAATCTAGAAAAAAAATTATCTTTAGAAATAATGAATGAAGTAGAAAATAGAGCTTTATCTTTCTCTTTTAAAGATACTCCTCCCTTTGTAGCTAAAGAGGTATATGAATATTTAGCATTAAAAACAGGGTTAGATGATCCACTAGAAGCACTAAAACAAGAATCAATAAAAAAGGCAACAACTTATATACCATTAATTGAAAGTAAAATAAAAAATAGTGAAGATAAACTTTTTATTGCAATAAAAGCTGCTGTTGCTGGAAACGTAATTGATTTTGCAACCACTGAAGAATTTTCTTTAGATGAAGAAATAAATTCTATATTTGATACAAATTTTGCAATTAATGATTATAAAGTTTTCAAAGAAAAACTTGAAAAAACAAAAGAACTAATTATTCTTAGTGATAATGCAGGAGAAAATGTATTTGACAAAATACTTGTTAAAACAATAAAAGAGTTATACCCAAAAATAAAAATATATTATGCAACAAGAGGAAAAGCTATAATCAATGATATTACTACAAAAGAAGCTTATCAAATAGGTATTGACAAGTATTGTGAAGTCATTAGTAGTGGAGTAGATACTCCTGGCTTAGAAAAAAAACAAGCAGATAAAAAGTTTTTAGAACTATTTCATAATGTTCCACTTGTTTTATCAAAAGGCATGGGAAATTTTGAGTGTTTAGAATCATATAAAGATGACAGAGTTTTCTTTTTATTTAAAGTAAAATGTGAAGTTGTAGCAAGCCAAATTTCAAGAACTCTTGGCGAAATAATCCTAAAAAAAGGATAAGCAATAAAAAACAATGCATACATAAGCTATAATGAAAAAAAAGTATAAGGGCACAAATGGCAAAAGGTAAAAAAACAACTATTAAAGAAATCAAACTTTTAAAAGATGATATCATTTTAATAAATGGAAAAGAATACGTAATATTAGAGTCTACAGAAAATATAGAAACTGCAAAAACTATGAAAATCTCTTCTAATGGAAATAGAATATTACGTTTTGAAGATGAAAGTAAAAAAGCTAGAATTGATGTAAAAAGAGAAATCAACATAATTAAATGCACTATTAATGATCCTCAAAGAGCTAAGTTGTTCCAAAAAGGAAATGACAAAGCAAATTTAAATGATGCAGATAAGAAAGAAGTTGTAGCACAAACTTCTTCATATGTTAAAGCAAGAGCAATTACAGCTGACTTTGCAAATAAAGAGAGTGTAAACTATGAGCCAAAAATTGGAAAAGATGTTTTCTTCTTAATAGAAGAATAAACAATTATAAATCCTATTAAAATAAAAGATTATCCTATAAAAAGGGTAATCTTTCTTTAAACATTTTAAACCAAATTGATTCACTTTTATCTATAATCGTTTTTGAGATCTCTTTTATACCTTTTTCAATATCTTCTTTTGAAGAGTTCGTAAAATTAAATCTTGCCTCTTTTGATTTTTTATTATCATGAAAAAATACTTCAGCAGGAACAAAAGCAATATTTTTCTTTAACATCTCTTTTGCTAATAAAAAACTATCTTCTTCAAAACTACCATAAATAAACATTCCCCCTTCAGGTTTTGAAAATTGAAAACTAGGCATATATTTCTCAAAACATACAGACATAAATTCCATCTTATCTTTATAGTTACTTCTAATTTTTTTCAAATGATTAAATAAATCGTTATCTTCTAAAAACTGATTAATTATCATTTGGTTTAAAGTTGGAGTATGTAAATCTAAAGCTTCTTTTGAAACTAAAATTCTTTCAAGTAAATTTTTATCTGCTCTAATCCAACCAACTCTTAATCCAGGAGCAATAATTTTAGAAAAAGAACCCAAATGAAAACTTTTTTTATATCTTGCACAAATTGGCTTATTTATTTTTCCTTCAAAATCTAATAAAGAATAAGCGCCATCTTCTATTAAAAAAGAGTTTTTTTTATTTAAGATATGAACAAATTCATCTCTATGATTATTATCTAATGTTTTTGCATTTGGATTTGCAAAATCGCTCATAATATATAAACCAGAGCTACTTTTCAATTCATAATTTAATGAACCAATATAATTAAATCCTTTTACTTTTAAACCTAATACTTTAAATGCAGATAAAGCACCGATATATGTTGGCGTTTGAACTAAAACTTCGTCTTCTAAAAAAGTCTTACTTATGATATCAAAAGCTTGTTGGCTACCTGTAGTAATCATGATTTCATCTTTTGTAGTTGGAAAATCTAAATTCTTAGTATAAAGATTTGCAATTTTTTCTCTTAATTCATCTATCCCTTGTGATTTAGAATATTGCATGCACAAAGTATCCTCTAACACTTTTGAGGAAGCTTTCTTTAAACTATCCATTGGAAATAAATTTTCATCAGGTAATCCTCCTGCAAAAGAAATTGTCTCTTTATTTGTTGCATCTAATATTTCTCTTATATACGAACGTTCAATTTTTTTTGACATGATCTTTCCTTTTTAATTTTTTCACTTGTGTAATTCTATTAGAAAAAAAGGATTAATTCTTTACTCTGTATTGCAATATATTTGTCTTATATTGCTATTTTTGTTATACTTTTACTAGGAGTTTTAATGAAAAAAGATACAAAACATGATAGAGCCAATATTGTAAACAATTCATTATTTTACATATATAAATATATTGATAGTCCAATAAGTTTGGATGAATTAGCAAAACTAAATTCTGTAAGTAAATATCACTTCCACAGAATATTTAAAGAAGAAACGGGAAAAACCTTATTCGAGACTATTACTTCTATACGTTTACAAAAAGCTGCAAACATGTTAATTGTTAACAAACATTCTACTATTAGCCAAATTATTGCAAAATGCGGCTTTTCATCACATTCATCGTTTATAAAAGCTTTTAAAAAAAGATTTTCATTTACACCAAAAGAATGGAGAAATGGTTCATATAAAAAATATTCTGAAGATATTTTAAAAGAGTATCCAAAAGTAAATGACTTAAAAGACATTGAACCACAAATTAAACCATGTGACGCTTTTTATTGTGCTTATATCAGACACAAAGGTTATGATTTAAGTATAAAAAAAACATGGCAAAGATTAAATGCTCTCGCATATGAATTTGATTTAGAAGATTATCGACAAATTGCCATTCAACATGATAACCCATCAATAACACCTTTAAAAGAAGCATCATACGTAGCATGTATTGAAGTTCCGAAAGAGTTCAAAGCAATTAGTACTTTAGAATTCCCAAAGTCTCTTTGTGCAGTATTTAGTCTAAAAGGAGAGTATGGAGATGTTTTAAACCTTATGAGATATGCTTACCATTTTTGGCTTCCAACATCAGGATATGAAGCAAAAACAATGCCCTCATACTCTATATATAAATCTAATCATTTTTTGAACAGTGATGGAAAAATAGATTTAGAGTTTTATTTACCTATCTCGGTTGCTTACTAAAATCAGTTCTATAAATATATTTTGCAATTTCTTCTAAAGTATATTTCTCATATCCAAGTTCAGGCATAAGTTCAAACTCATCAATAGAATGCTGCATAATAGAAGTATTTGTATTTGGTTTTAAAACCCATAAAGACATATATTTAATAAAAGATTCTTCTTTTGGAAAAGCATTAATATAGTTTTTTTTAATTTCTGCAATTGAAGGTGCAGAATTTTTTTCTGTTTTAAAATGGCATGTTATACAATTGCCATTAAAAAGTAATTCACCATAGTTTGATGCATAAATATTATGCCATAATAACATAAGTAATACTAATAATTTTTTCATAGAATAATATTATCAAATTTTATAATAATTTTTTATGATTTAAATCAAGCTTTGTAAATTGAAACTCTATCTCGTCCATTTGCCTTAGAAGAATATAGCGCTTCATCAGCTCTTATTAAAATATCATCTAATTCAGAGTCATATTCATTCTTTAAACAACTAATTCCCATACTAATTGTAACTGAAACATCAAAACCTTCATGTGTATATTTAACTTCTTTAACTATCTCTCTTAATTTTTCAGCAATGATATAAGCTCCATCACAAGAAGTTTCATTTAATAAAACAATAAATTCTTCTCCTCCAATTCTTGCTACTAAATCTGAGGTTCTAATATTATCTTGGATCGTTGTAGAAACTATTTTTAATATTTCATCACCAATAAAATGTCCATATTCATCATTTACTTTTTTGAAAAAATCTATATCTATAATAATAAGTGCAAAATCTGTTTTATCTCTTTTTGCAAGAGAAAATAGTTTATGCCCTAATTCAAAAAAATATCTTCTATTTGGTATTTTTGTTAAGAAATCTATAGTTGCTAACTCATTTAGTTTCTTTACACTATCTTCTAATTCCTCTGTTCTACTTTTAATCCTATCTTCTAAATTAATATTCAAAGATTCAATCGTCTCTTGTCTTCGATAAATTGAATTAATAAAATAAACAACAATAATAGAAAGAAATAAAGCGATAAATATCACAGCAGCAGTTAAAGATAAACTATTACTCTTTATTAGTTTAATCTTATCATTATAATTGTGAAGAGGCATAGTAACTCTTAATCCACCTCGAACATCTCCTAATCTATATCCTTGTTCTTCATGACATTCAAGACATGCTTGTTTTACTTCTAACGCTCCCATAAAATTAAAACTGTTTTTTTCAAATTTCGTATAATATTTTTCTTTTCTGTTCTTTTCAAAGAAAAAAAGTGCTTCCGACTCAAAAGCATCTGCTCTATTATCAGGATTTATAGGTTTTAAACTTGTAATCCTATAATAGTAATCTCCATTTTTATTAGATATCTCTGATATTTGTCTTGTCATCCAAGCTGGATTAATTTTTATTAAAAGTTCATTATCAATAGTATAAGTACTGTCTCTTATACACATCTGACGCTGCCGACGAAGAGGATAGTGTAG
>CAJXPH010000094.1 GCA_913057765.1 uncultured Campylobacteraceae bacterium | reverse complement strand
CGAGATCCTCTCTGGTCTCGTGGGCTCGGAGATGTGTATAAGAGACAGGAGTGAAAATGTAAAGTTACTTGCTGAAGATAGAAAAGATGCTATTGGAATTATGGCAAAGAAAGTAAATGAGAATATAAAGATTACAGAAGAGATTATTCTTGATGATATAAAGTTTATGGAAGAAGTTAAAAATATAGTTTCTCAAATTAAAAAGGGATATTTATATCAAAGACTTGAATACAATGCAAAAAGCCAAAATCTCGAAGAATTAAAAAATGAAATAAATGAAATGCTTGAAGTAATGAATAAAACTGTTGGTGGGAGTATAAATAAAATCACTGATGTTTTAAATTCATATTCTGATTTAGATTTTACAAACAATATTAGAAATGCAGAAGGTCATGTTGAAACAAGTATTTTAAATGTTGGAAATATGATTACCAATATGCTAGTGGAAAATAAGAAAAATGGTTTAGTTATAGATGATTCAGCAAAAATACTTTTAGAAAATGTAAATATTTTAAATACTTCATCAAATGAAGCGGCTGCTTCATTAGAACAGACAGCGGCTGCACTTGAAGAGATGACTGGAAGTATTAGTCATAATACTGAGAATGTAATTAGAATGTCTTCTCATGCTGACGAAGTAACTATTGCGGTAAAAGATGGGCAAGTTTTGGCAAATAAAACAACTGTTGCAATGGACGAGATCAATGAGCAAGTAAATTTAATTAGTGAAGCTATTAGTATTATTGATCAGATATCATTTCAAACTAATATTCTATCTCTAAATGCTGCTGTTGAAGCTGCTACTGCTGGTGAAGCTGGAAAAGGATTTGCTGTTGTTGCACAAGAAGTAAGAAATCTTGCAGCAAGAAGTGCTGAAGCTGCAAATGAAATTAAAAGTCTCGTTGAAAATGCTACTTCAAAAGCAAATGAAGGTAAAGGTATAGCTACTAAGATGACCGAAGGTTATTCAGGATTAAATGCAAGTATAACTAATACAATTGAACTTATAAATGATGTGACAAGTGCATCTAAAGAACAACAATCAGGAATTGAACAGATTAATGATGCTATTGGATTATTAGATCAGCAAACACAAAAAAATGCTTCTGTATCATCTCAGACAAAGGAAATTGCAGTAAATACAAGAAATATTGCTACAAAAATTGTTGAAGATGCAGATGAAAAAGAGTTTATTGGTAAGAATGAACTAACGGTTTAAGATAAAGAAACTATATACAAAAAAGTATATAGTTTCTTTTTATATTTTTACAGCTTTAAATTTCTCATAAAATTTTGTGCCATGATTGAACCTGTTTCTTTAAATACAAGTGATGTTTCATTTTCATAAGTTTCGTCAAGAGTTTTAAAAAATATTTCAAGCCATCTATAAAAAGTTTCTCTTTTTAGTCCTTGTAATTGCCTATGAGGAGCAAATGGTGAACCCATGTAAGAGCGATGGCCTAAAGTAACTGAAGCCCAAAAATCACTTAGTACTTCAATATGTTCTTTCCATTTTTTATTATTAATATCATCACCTAATATTCCTATGAAAAATGGTCCAACTTCATCATCTTCCATGATCTTTGTATAAAATTTGATTACAAATGTTTCTATGTTTTTTTCAGTAATATTTTTTTCTAACAAAACAACTCTTTATAGGTACATTATTTGAGATAAAAATATGATAAGAATCACACAAAAAAACGGGAAAAGATGACTTGTAAATAAGAAAGGATTCATTTTAAAGAATTTTTGATTGAATCCTCTAATTCCTAACCATAAACCAAAAAATGCTTTTATACTTAAGATGATTTGAAAGGTATTTAATCCATCTTCAGAAATTGGTCCAAATACTTTTATTATAAGATAAATACCAGATGCTACTGCAACTAAAAGTGCCCATGGTACAACTTTTCTTACGTGCATCATAATTGCTTCTCTAGCTTTTGCCGTTTCATCTGCATCTAAAGTTTGTGATATTTTTGACATGAATAAGTTATCAACGAATAAAAACCCACCATAAATAAATACTGCGAAAAAATGAATTAAATGTATGATTGTGAATGTAATAAGAAATCCTTTTGATTTTTTTGAAATATATATAAATATACAGTAAATTACATTGATAGAAATCAATAGTAAAGAAATTATGTTAATATATTATAACTAATTTGTTTATTAATTATTATATAGTATAAAATCAAATAAGGAGTAAAAGATGTCAAATAAAAAAGATTTAACTTTTTATAATTTAAAAGAAAGAAAGTGGTTAACAAGACTTGATAGAGGTTCAATAGTTGGGCATACGACATCATGTGACACTAAACTCTGGTTTAGATTTAAGTCTAAAGGCAAATATCTTCTTGTCCTTTCTAAAACTTCTCTTAAAGATGATGTAAGTAAAAAACCAAAAGAAATAGAAAGTTTGTATACTAGATTTAGTAAGAAACTTAATGATAATCTACCTTTACACTGTGCAGTTGAAGTGACTGTTGATGGGACTAGTGATTTTACCTGTGTATTAAATACTTTTGAAAATGATTCAATATCAAAATTAGATGAAGATAGTATTTATTACTACGGAGCATATAATTTAGATGAAGAAAATTGGGAAATAGGAGTTGAAAACTCACATTCATTTAGAACAATGCCAAAAAATGAAATTGCTAAATCATGGGATATAAGTTTTGGATTATACAGTTGTCATATGCCATTTGATCCAAAAAATGAATCAAAATCAGACGCAAGCATGTGGGATTTAATGGAGAAGGAATTGAAATTTTCAAATGCAAAATTTGTAATTGGAGGTGGAGACCAAGTATATTGTGATGGAGTTGATTACTTAAATATTTGGAATTGGTTAAAAAAAGTAAAAAAAGATAAGCCTACAATCGATGATATGTATTCTTGGTATAGAGATATATACAGGGGTTATTGGGGATTTCCTGGTGTAAAAGCAGTACATAGACAGTTTCCCAATTATATGACTTGGGATGACCATGAAATTATGGATGGATGGGGTTCTTATACAAAAGATGAGTTATCAAATGAATTAGATACTATTTTTGAATGGGAAAATAAAAAAACTAATTTAAAACTAGCTTCTAATATGTTTAAGGCGGCTACTCATGTGTATAAAGAATATCAGCATAGCCATAATCCAAAACGTGAAAATGTAAAAGATTGTTTTGATTATGATTTTAATACTTGTGGAAGTGATTTTTTTGTCCTTGATATGAGAGGAAAAAGAAATTTTGATGAAAATTATACAATTTTAGGTAAAAATCAAATGAAAAGATTTTTAGACTGGTCAAAAGAACTTGAAAATAGTAATAATAAAGGACCAATTTTTGTAGTTTCAACGGTTCCTATGGTTCATCTAAAAGATTTTGTAAGTAATATTCTTGATTGGGTTGCGATATTTGGGGCAAGAGATGATGTTCGAGATCATTGGGCACATGAAAAGCATGGTAAAGAGTTTATCAAAATTCTAAATACAATTTTTAAAGCTTCCCATAATACCAAAAGACCTTTAGTAGTTTTAAGCGGAGATGTTCATATTGGTGGTATTTTTAAACTTTTTAGTGATAAAAAGAAACATAAAAATGCAAAAGTTTTTCAGTTAACTTCAAGTGCAATTACTTATGCTGCTGTTGGACCATTAAAAATGGGACTTTTAGCAAAAGCTACTGCACAAGCTGGAACTATTGGTAAGAATTCTAGTTTTAGATTTGAAAGAGAAACTATTTTCCCTCAACATAATTTTTCTTTGATAAACTATAAAACAGATGAAAATAAGACTACCCAAATAAATATAGAACTTATTGGGAAATCAGAAGATAGTCGTGTAAAAGAAAGTGTTCGTATTAGTCTATTAGATATATAGAAAACTTGATATACTTATATTAAAATCTCAATATAGGTATATATAATGGCTGAATTAAATTATAAAAAAATTGGAGAAGGTTCTCAATCTGTTATAGTTATGCATGAATGGATGGGTGATCATACAAATTATGATGCCTGCATTCCATATTTAGATACTGAAAAATTTACTTTCATTTTTGTTGATTTTAGAGGCTATGGTCTTTCAAAAGATATTGTTGGTAAATATGATTTGTATGAAGCGTGTAGTGATATAAAGGATCTTATTTTAAATTTAGGATTAAGTAGATTTCATTTAGTTGGACATTCAATGTCATCTTTAATAGCCCAAAAATTAGCATTTGATTTACAAGAAAGAGTAAAAACACTTATTTTAGTAACACCCATCCCTCCAACGGGTATAAAAATGACCCCAAGTGCAAAAGAGAAATTATTAATTAATGTAAAAGAAGAAAATGGTGTTATTGAGCAAGTAGTTGAGGGTGCTTCAAAGAGATATAATACTATATGGAAAGACTATAGAAAAGAGCTTGCACATAATTGTTCAACTTTGGAGGCAAAATTAGGATATATGAATATGTATCTTTCAAATGATTTTTCAAAAGATATTAAAGGCCTAGAAACAAAAGTTTGTGTAATTGTTGGAAAATATGATTTACCAGCTTTTCATAAAAACTCAGTACAAAAACAGCTTATAAAATATTACCCAAATTTAGAACTTATTGAATGTATGGAAGCAGGGCATTATCCTATGATTGAGTGTCCCGTATTCTTTGCAAATCAGATTGAAAAGTTTATGATTAAACCACTTGAATAGGGACATAAAAATCTAGGTCAAAATTGTCATGTTCTTCAAGATAATGATTCTTGTGGTATATGGCAAAGGCAGGTAATGTTTTTGCTTCATATCCACTCTCAGGCATCCAATAATGATATACATAAGATATAAGTTTACATATATCTCCATAAATCCCTTTGTAATGAAAAACTGCATATAAAGATTCTAAAACTTCAAATTTACTAATCGAATTTATTGGTTGGAAATTAGTATCTACTTCTAATGCTGCTATATAATTACAATCTTTATAAGGAATTATAGTTGTATTATCATGATAAATACCAATTTGTGTACTCTTTTCAATACCATTTTCATACGCAAACCCTAAAAGTCTTTGCCATAGCTTTGATAACAAAGCAGCATCATATCCTTTGTGTCTTATATAAGCACAAGTTTTTTTAGGAATTACTTTTATTTTTGGTTCAAGTCCTTTAAATTCTTCATAAAACTTTTCTTCTAAATTTAATTTATCTTTTGTGAAAATTTTATAAGAACCTTTTCTCCATTGAGTAGGAGTATAAAAAAAACGTTTTTTAAATGCTTTAATAAAAGATGTATGTGAGGAGTATCCACACAGTTGACTAATTTCACTAATAGTTGAATATTTATTAGTTATAAGCAAGTTAGCCGCTTTTTGAAGACGTATTGCAGTTATTCTTTCAAATAGGTTTTCTCCAACTTCTTCTTTGAAAATTCTAAGAAAATGATATTTACTAACACTATTTAATTTTGCTAACTCTTCTAAATTGATATTTGTATCAATATATTTGTAAATATAGTTAAGTGACTTATTTACAATATCTGCTCTTATATGTTTAGTGTCTTTTTTCATAAAATAAGTATATCACAGGATAATAAAAATAGCAACTTAAGATAATAAAAATGAAATATAGGATAAAGATTTAATTTTTTTTATTGAATATACTAATAAAGAAATTAAATAGCTACATGAATTGATTATTTATAAAATAGTTAAGAATTAAGAAAAGGATTTAAAATGACTGAATCATTAAAAGATATTGACCCAGAAGAAACGCAAGAATGGCTGGATTCTCTTGAATCTGTACTTAGTGAAAATGGAAATAAAAGAGCACATTTTTTAGTTGAAAAAATTATAGATAAGATGAGAAGAAGTGGTTCTCATTTACCTTATAAAGCTACAACGGCATATATTAATACTATAGATTCTAAAGATGAACCAGTCATGCCTGGAGATAGAGAATTAGAAGAAAGAATTAGTTCAATCATTAGATGGAATGCACAAGCTATGGTTATACGTGCATCTAGAAAAAAACTTCTTTTAGGAGGACATATCTCTACTTATGCTTCTGCTGCTACTTTATATGAAGTAGGATTTAATCACTTTTTTAGAGCTAGCAATGAAAAAGATGGAGGTGATTTAGTTTATTTTCAACCTCATAGTTCACCAGGAATTTATGCACGATCTTTTTTAGAAGGAAGATTAACTGAAGAACAAATGGATAACTTCCGTCAAGAAGTAGGAGGGAATGGTTTATCCTCTTATCCTCATCCAAAACTAATGCCTACATATTGGCAATTCCCAACTGGTTCTATGGGACTTGGACCAATTCAAGCAATTTATCAAGCTAGATTTTTAAAGTATCTAACTAATAGAGGGATAAAAGATTGTAGCAATCAAAAAGTATATTGTTTTATTGGAGATGGAGAAACAGATGAGCCTGAATCATTGGGTGCAATTGGATTAGCAGGAAGAGAGAAATTAGATAATCTAATTTTTATAGTTAACTGTAACCTTCAAAGGTTAGATGGACCTGTACGTGGAAATGGAAAAATTATTCAAGAACTTGAAGGGAAATTTAGAGGTAGTGATTGGGAAGTTATAAAAGTTATTTGGAGTGGAACTTGGGATGCTTTATTAAATGCTGATCATTCTGGAGAATTAAAACAGGTTATGGAAGATACTGTAGATGGTGAGTATCAGAATTTTAAGCAAAAACCAGGCGAATATGGACGTAGAAACTTTTTTGACAAGTCGCCTGAAATAAAAGACTTAGTAAAAAATATGTCTGATGAAGAGATTCCTAAACTTAAACGTGGAGGTCATGACCCTATAAAAGTTTATGCAGCTTTTGATAAAGCTACAAAAACAAAAGATCGTCCAACTGTGATTTTAGCTAAAACAGTTAAAGGCTATGGAATGGGAGAATCAGGAGAAGGTCAAAATATTGCACATAGTGTTAAAGATATGCAAATAGATGATTTAAAGGAGTTTAGAGATAGATTTAATCTTCCTATTTCAGATGATGATTTAGAAGATATACCATATTATATTCCATCTCTTGATAGTCCTGAAATGCAATATCTTCATAAAAAAAGAGATACTCTTGATGGATATATTCCAAAAAGAAGAACAAAGTTTTCTGAAAATCTTGGTATTCCATCTCTTGATAGTTTTGAAAATATATTAAAAGGTACAGGAGATAGAGAAGTTTCTTCTACCATGGTATTTATACGAATACTTTCTTCTTTAGTAAAAGATAAAAATGTTGGTAAAAAAATTGTTCCTATAGTTCCTGATGAAGCTAGAACTTTTGGAATGGAAGGCATGTTTAGGCAAGTAGGTATTTATGCAAGTGAAGGTCAAAAGTATGTTCCACATGATAGAGACCAAGTCGCTTATTATAGAGAAGATAAAACTGGACAGATTTTAGAAGAGGGTATTAGTGAAGCAGGAGCAATGTCTTCATGGATGTCTGCGGCTACTTCATATTCAGTAAATGATTGTCCAATGATTCCTTTTTATATTTATTATTCAATATTTGGATTTCAAAGAATTGGTGATTTAGCTTGGAGTGCAGGAGATTTGCAAGCTAGAGGATTTTTAATTGGTGCTACTTCTGGTAGAACAACGCTAAATGGTGAGGGCTTACAACATCAAGATGGGCAGAGTCATATTCAAGCAAGTACTATTCCAAACTGTCTATCTTATGATCCTACCTATGGTTATGAGTTAGCGGTTATAATTCAAAATGGTATTGAAAGAATGTATGGAAAAAAGCAAGAAAATATTTTTTACTATATCACTGTTACAAATGAAAACTACAAGCATCCAGAAATAAAAGAGAATGTTGAAGAAGGTATTATCAAAGGAATCTATCATTTTGATACAATTAAAGCAAAGCATGATTATAAAGTTAAACTTTTAGGGTGTGGTGCAATTTTTGAACAAGTACGAGAAGCTTCTAAAATTTTAGCAACAGATTATAATATCAAATCTGAACTTTATAGTGTAACGTCATTTACAAATTTAGCAAGAGAGGCACAAGAGGTTACAAGATATAACCTTTTAAGTCCCACAAAAATAAAAAAGCACTCTTTTGTTCAAAATATTTTAGGTGAAGATGATGATTCAACTGTTGTTGCAGCGACTGATTACATGAAAGCTTATGCTGAGCAAATTAGAGGAAGTATTAATGGAAATTATCATGTATTAGGAACAGATGGTTTTGGAAAATCTGATGGAAGAGAAAACTTACGAGCTTATTTTGAGGTTGATGCTAAATTTATAGTTATAACAACATTGTATTCTTTAGTAGAACAATCAAAAGTAGAAAAAGAGGTATTAATAGATGCTTTAAAAAAGTATGAAATTACAGAAGAAAAATTAAATCCATTCAATTCATAGAATGAACAAAATAAAAAATAAAAGGAAAAAAATGAAAGCTATAGGAATTAAAACTTCACATGAAATTGACCATAAAGAGAGTTTAATTGAGTTTGAGACTAATAAACCAATTGCTAGTGAATTTAAAATTGTTGTAAAAGTTAATGCTGTATCAATTAACCCAGTTGATACAAAAGTTAGAGCAAATGCTGCTTCTAATGTAGTATTAGTTGAACCAAAAATCTTAGGATATGATGGGGTTGGTATTGTTGATAGTATTGGAGAAGAAGTAACGAACTGCAAAGTTGGTGATAGAGTATTTTATGCAGGTGATGTCACAAAGAATGGTTCAAATAGTGAATTTCAACTAATTGATTCAAGAATTGTAGCACTTTCTCCTACTTCTATCAATGATGCACAAGCAGCAGTTTTGCCGTTGACTTCGTTAACTGGATGGGAAGCAATGTTTGATAGAATGAATATCAAAGTAGATGAAAATAAAACAATCCTAATCATTGGTGGAGCAGGAGGTGTTGGTTCTATTACAACACAAATTGCAAAAGCAACTACAAACCTTACCGTAATTGCAACAGCTTCAAGAGAAGAAACAAGTGCTTGGTGTAAAGATATGGGTGCAGATGTTGTAGTAAATCATAGAGATTTAGTAACATCTGTAAGAGAAGCTGGGTTCCAATATGTTGATTATATTTTCAATCTAGCAGATACAAAAATTCACTGGGATGCTATGTCTGAGCTTATTGCACCTCAAGGTAAAATTTGTTCAATTGTTGATACAACGGAAGCTGTTGATATAAATAAACTAAAATCAAAATCAGTAACTTTTATCTGGGAATTTATGTTCACAAGAGCAATGTTTAATACTAATGATATTCAAAAACAAAGTGAAATATTGACTCAAATTGCTTCTTTAGTAGATGAAGGAAGAATTAAAACTACATTGAGTAAAACAATAAAAGGTTTTTCTGTTGACAGTTTAAAAGAGGGACATGCTCTTACTGAAAGTGGAAAGAACATTGGTAAGATAGCCGTTACTTTTTAATTAATAAAATGAGCTTTTAAGCTCATTTTATTGGTATTACTGATAATTAAATAGTTTAATACCTAGCCATAATTTCAATAAGATGGAATCCAAATTCTGTTTTTACAGGCCCGTGAATTCTATGTAAATCTTCTTTAAATACAATGGTATCAAACTCTTTAACCATCTCACCTTTTGAAAAAGTTCCTAAAGTCCCACCTCTTTTTGATGATGGGCATTTTGAGAATTTCTTTGCGGCTTTTTCAAATGTAATCTCTTCTTTTATAATTTCTTTTTTTAATTTTTTTGCTAATTTTTCACTATTTAATCTGTCTCTTATACACATCTCCGAGCCCACGAGACCAGA
>CAJXPH010000093.1 GCA_913057765.1 uncultured Campylobacteraceae bacterium | reverse complement strand
CACTATCCTCTTCGTCGGCAGCGTCAGATGTGTATAAGAGACAGCATTTATACTCATTTCTAATCCTAATAATTAAGTAAGCACTATATAAAAATATTCTTTAAAAATGGCAAAATTATACCCTAAAAGGTTTTATTATAATTAGTATTGATATTTTAAGGCTATATTATAAGTTTATTAAAGGAATAAATCGATAAAATTTGTTTTTAAATATCAAGGAGAGAGTAAATGAAAAAAATTATTTTAGGAACAATGATCGCTGCTGCATCTTTAATGGCTGCAAACTTTGCACCATGTGCTGGATGTCACGGAGCTTCTGCTGAGAAAGCTGCATTAGGTAAATCACAAGTAATTAAGGGTTGGGCTGCTGATAAAACTATAGCTGCACTTAAAGGTTACAAAGATGGTTCTTACGGTGGTGCTATGAAGGGTGTTATGAAAGGTCAAGTTGCAAGACTTTCAGACGCTGATATTGCAGATTTAGCTGCTCAAATTTCTAAATTCTAATTAGCGATTTATTCTAAGACAAAGTGAGTCACTTAGGTGATTCACTTTTTTTTTGCCCTTTTTTTGATTCTTCAATTTTTTCTTCTTTATTAACCGCATCATTTAAATCTTCAGTACTATCAAACAATAACCCATCCATCATTTTATCACCATCATCAAATTGTCCATCTTTCGCACCCCAAATAAACATTCCTAATATTGCAAAAGAGACGATAAGTCCAACTATTAACATCATTAAAAGTGTATCATTTATCATATTTTCTATCCTAATCTTTTATTTTTATTCTCATTGAATTTGCAACTACTAATAATGAACTTAAACTCATTGATAAAGCGGCAACTAAAGGAATTACTAATCCCGCCATTGCAAGAGGAATTGTAACTAAATTATAAAGAAGTGAAATAAATAAATTCTGTTTTATAAATTTATATGTTCTTCTTGATATTGAAAATGCTTGTTTTAAACTTTTTAATGAATTATTCAATAATACAACATCTGAAACAGAGATTGTAATATCTGCGGAATTACCCATTGCAACAGAAACATCAGATAAAGATAAAGCTACAGAGTCATTTATACCATCCCCTGCCATTACAACAGTTTTTCCTTCTTTTTTTAGTTTCTTAATATAATCAGCTTTTCCAATAGGATCAATATTTGATATATAATTTTTAATGCCTACTTTAGATGCAATAAGTGAAGCTACAATATTATTGTCTCCTGTTAACATAACTACATCTAAACCATTTTCTTTTGCATCATCAATTAATTCTTTTGCATCCTCTTTTATTTCATCAGCTAATTCAAATGTAGCTATTACTTTTTCATTTATTGCAAATAAATATACTGAATTTGAACTATTAAATTTGTAATGAATATTATATTCTTTCATTAATTCACAGTTTCCACCAACTAAAGAAAATGATTTTTCATCTACATTTTTATATTTTGCAACCATACCTTTAGCTTGAATATTTTTCACTTCCTCTAACTCTTTTAAAGTTAAACTATATTTTTTAACAAGCTCTTTTTTTATCGATTGAGAAATGGGGTGAGTAGATGCATCAAGAAGAGAGTACAGTAAATTAAGTTTATGAATATTCTCATCCATAATTCTCATTTTTTTAACTTTTAATTCACCTTTAGTTATTGTCCCTGTTTTATCTAAAACTAGAGTATCCGCCTTTGCAAAAGTCTCAACAAATTTTGCTTCTTTAAATAATAAACCTTTTTTTGCAAGTTCTGATATACCAATTAAGCTTGCAATTGGAGTAGCTAAAGCCAATGCACAAGGACACGCAATCACAATTACTGATATTGCAACAATAAACGATTTTTCAAAATTACTTGCGCCATCATAATTAAAACCTAAATCAATTCCAAAAAAATACCAGACAGTAAAAGTTAAAATAGAAAGAGTTAATATTGAAACAGTAAAACCTTTTGAAATCTCATTTGCTTTATATTCGATTTCAGGTTTAGAGCTTAGTGAATCTTCAAGAAGTGTTACGATAGAGTTTAATGTAGAATCTTTATATGACTTTGTAACTTCATATCTAATTAATGAATCATTATTAATAGTTCCACTATATAATAAATCATTTTTTTGTTTAAATACCGGTATTGATTCTCCCGTTAAACTTGATTCATCAAAACTACCTTCTCCTCTAATTACTTTTCCATCAATACAAACTTTCTCACCACTTCGTATTTCTACAATATCACCAACATTAATATTATCTAAGGCAACTGTCTTTTTTATTCCATTAGCAACAACAATAGCTTCTAAAGGTATTGTACTTTTGATTTTGTCCAAAGTATCAACTGCAGACTTCTTCCCTATGACCTCTAGATACTTTCCAATAAGAACAAAAGTAATAATCATCGTAACAGAATCAAAGTAACTCTCACCCTTCCCTCCAAAGAGTATATATAAAGAATATAGATAGGTTAAGGTAGCTCCGGAACTTACTAAAAAATCCATATTTAGAATTCTATTTTTTAGCCCAAAATAAGCGCCACGAAAAAATATCCAACCAGAATATAGAAGAACAGGAGTAGCTAGTATAAATTCACCTAAATGAATAAACTGTCTTATTTCATCATCAATACCTGTAAAAAAACCAGTATATTTTGCAACTGAAAGCATCATGATATTCATAGAAGCAAATATTGCAACCATCATTCTAATAAAATAATCTCTTTTTGATTTAACTGCTTGCTCATCTGCAACACTTGCATCATAAGCATAAGCGTTATATCCTATACTTCTAATTTTTAATATAATATCGGATAATTTTATCTTTTTTTCATTCCAAATAATTTTTGCTTTATTGTTTGTAAAATTAATATTTGCACTTACAATTCCATCTGTTCCATATAAAACTTTTTCATTTAACCATATACATGCAGCACAATGAATACCTTCAATAATTAAATCAATTTGTTTGAATCCATCTTCTGTATTTTTAATAAATGTATCTTCAAAACTATTAGTATCAAAGCGTTGAACATCGTCATGGACATCAAGAGGAGGTAAAATTGTTTTATTTCCTAATTTATCATAAAAAGAATCTAATCCATCATTTTTTAAAAGATGGTAAACTCCTTCACAACCTTTACAACAAAAATTTAATTCATTATCTTTTATCATTACACTGTCATTAAAAACTAAATGACAATGATCACACTTAACATCACCCACTAAAAAATCCTAAAATAATATTTTAATAACAAAAAGACATATAGTAAATATTTATCTTTTTATAGTATAATAATTATATCCTAATAAGTTTGGAGTAAATCTTAATGATATCGAACGTATCAATTCTAAAAAATATAACAATTTTATACGCAGAAGATGAAGCTGCATTAAGAGAAATAACGCTTAATATATTAAAAGGATTTACTAAAAAACAATTTGTAGCAGAAAATGGTGCAGAAGGTTTAGAACTATTTAAACAAAATGAATCAGAAATTGACTTAATCATTACGGATGTTAATATGCCAATAATGAATGGTCTAGAAATGATTCGAGAAATAAAAAGATTAAATCCAAATATTCCTATCATAGTTGCAACAGCATTCTCAAATACAGAATATTTACTTGAAGCCATTGATATTGGTGTAGATAAATATGTATTAAAACCAATTGACATGAAAAAACTTCTTCAACTTATGAGTCAATCTTTACTTTATCATGAGTTAAAAGATTTATATATCGATAACTTAACATATTTACCAAATAGAAATAAACTAAAAAAAGATTTAGAAGGTACAGAAGAAGGCCTTATGGCTATGATTAATATCGATAAATTTTCTACAATTAATGACCTTTTTGGAGAGTCAAATGGAGATAGAGTACTTTTAGAATTTTCAGATACATTAAAAAAATATTTTGTTAAAGAAGAATTTACTTTATATAGAATCGAAGCAGATAAGTTTTTAGCAGTAGCAAGAAATTATAATCAAGAAGTACAAGATTTATATGATTTATGTAAAAAATTCGAAGATTACATTGAAGAAGACCCTGTATATATAGATGACCATGAAATCGATTTAAATATTACTATAGGTATTGCAAAGAATGATAATAGTAATGCTTATAAATATGCGCAGAGAGTCATCTCATATGCAAGAAGAAAATTCCAACCAATTTTAATCTACAATGATTCTTTTAATATCCAAAAATCTTTTGAAGAAAATATCAAATGGATTAAAAAGATTAAAAATGGAGTTAAGAACAACAATTTTAAAGGGTATTTCCAACCAATTGTAAATACACAGACAAAAGAAATTTATAAATATGAAGCATTAATTAGATATATAGAAGAAGACGGTACAGTTGTAAGTCCATATGTCTTTTTAGATATCGCAAAAAAAGCAAAACTTTATCCAAATATCATCAAAATAATGATTAAAGAAGCATTTAATTTAATTATAACAAAGAACAAACGAGTCGCTGTAAATATTTCTTTTGAAGATATAGCCAGTGAATCTACAATGATATATATATATTCTATAATTGAAGAAAATAAAGAATTTGCACATTTATTAGAATTTGAGATTTTAGAATCTGAAGAAATTTCTGACTTTTCAGAAGTATTCAAATTTATAAAAAAATTAAAAGAATACAATTGTAATGTTGGAGTTGACGATTTTGGTGCTGGATATTCAAACTTCAATATGCTTGTAAACTTAGATATATCTTTTGTAAAAATTGATGGATCTTTAATAAAAAATATAGATCACTCAGATAATCAACAAATTATAGTTAAAACAATCACAGAATTTGCGAAAAAGTTTGGTTTTTCAACTGTAGCAGAATTTGTATCAAGTGAAGACATATACGATCAAATTAAAGAAATTGGCGTAGATTATTCTCAAGGATACTACTTTGATGCACCTTTAAGTTATGATGAAATAGAGTAGATTAATTAATAGATTTATATTATAAATCTAGCCAATTTTTTATTATTTCATCTTTATCATATAGTTTAGCTTTGATTCTAGTAATATTAGCAATAGCAACTAACTCTTTACTAGCTTTTTCTAAATCATCATTTACAATAAAATAATCATACTTCTGAAAAGATTTAATTTCATATCTTGCATTTTCTAATCTTTTTGATATAACGGCATGAGAATCTGTTTTTCTGTCAGTTAATCTTCTCTCTAATTCATCTAAAGTTGGTGTCGTAATAAATACTGAAGTAACTATATCATTAAGTTTTTTTCTAACTATTTCATGACCTTGTACATCGATATCAAAAATAACAAGTTTTCCTTTTTTTAATGCTTTATTTATAGGTTTTAACGATGTTCCATAATAGTTTCCATGAACTTCTGCCCACTCTAAAAAATGTCCATTCTTAATATCTTCTTCAAATTCTTCTTTTGATGCATATAAATAATCAACACCTTCTTTTTCACCAACCCTAGGTTCTCTAGTTGTTGTTGAAATAGAGAAATAGTAATCATTTATATCTTTATATACATTTTTAAGTAGAGTTGATTTACCACAACCACTAGGTCCCGATAAAATTAAGATTGCACCTTTTTTTTTCATTATTTATTTACCTTTAAACTTAGTGTTACATCTACATCTTCACCATTTGATAATCTATCTATTACATTTTGATCAAATTTTTGTAAAAAAGGTTTCAATTCACTAATATTATAATTATTTAAAATTAACTTTATAGGGTCACTTGCATTAATATCAAATTCATAATCACTTACTTCATCTAATGCTTCATCAATAATTTCTGAAATATCTTTCCAATCATTTTCATCGACAGTAACTTCATTTTGAACGTCATCATCATGTAAAATATCACTAATCTTATGGAGTTCAAGATTATCTAATACGCCACCATTATTTACAGAAGCGATAGTAACAATACTTTCATCACTCTCTTCTTCAATATTGTACGCAACATCATCAGCTAAGGATTCAACATAGTTTGACATTAACTCTTCTTCATTTATATCTTTTTGAGTGATTTCATCAGAGAAACTATCTTCTTCAATAAAAGCCATTTGTTCAGATAATAATACTTCCAATGTTGTTGGTAAGAAAGGCCTGTTAATTATAAAGTCTCTCGATTTATCAAAAGGAAGTTCTTCACTAGTAATAGCAGCTATTTTTCTTGTTTTTTGTTTTAAACTATTGAAGTCATCATTTACAAACTCTTCATCAATAATAATAAAATCTACTTTATCTTCAATATTTAAATTATCTTTCACTAATATATTAATATTTAATTTTTTACAAATCAATGTAAAAATCTTTTCAATCATTGGAGTTTTAGTTATTAATATTAAATTCATTTATTTTAACTCCTGGAGTTGTAAGTTTTCTAATTTGTATACTTTGTCACAAGCCATTGCCAATTCATTTTCATGTGTAACAAGGATCATTCCTGCATCATTTTCTTTTATATATGTTCTTAAGGTATTCATAACAACTTGTGCTGTTTCTTTATCTAGATTTCCAGTAGGTTCATCTGCAAATATAATTTTCGGCTTTTTAGTTAAAACCCTAGCAATAGATAATCTTTGTTGTTGTCCACCACTTAATTCACCAACACCTTGATTTATTACAAAATCAATATTAAGTTTTTTTAGTAGTGTATTATCTATTGGTTCGCCACTTAAAAGTGTAGCAATCTCTAAATTATCATTTGCAGAAAAACCTCTAAAGAGGTAGTGTGCTTGAAATATTATACCAAAATCTTCTCTTCGTATATTCAGAAGTCTATTTTTTTTAACTGCATATATATTTTCTTTATTAAAAGTTATCTCTCCGCTTTTTGGTTCTAAAAGAGAAGATAAGATATTAAGTAATGTGGATTTTCCACTACCACTCATACCAATTATTGCAATTGATTCTTTTTTTTCTAAAGTTAGATTTATATTTTCAAAAAGTTTATAATCGAATTCATGAGATAGATTTTTTGCTTCAAGCAAAGTAGTTTTTACATCATTAGTAATGAGTGATTCATTATTTATAGTTTCACTCATTACTTATGACTTCATATTATATTTGGTATGTCTTAAGACATTTGTGCGGCAACTTCAGCTGCGAAATCTTCTTCTTTTTTCTCAACACCTTCACCAAGTTCAAATCTAACATATTCTGTTAATTTGATTGATGGATCACAAGCTGCAATAGCTTCTTCAACAGTCATTGAATCATCCATAACGTAGTTTTGAGATAATAAAGCATGTGCTGTATCTAATTGAGAGTTATCTTCAATCCATTTAGCAATTTTACCTTTAACGATATTTCCAATAATTTTCTCAGGTTTACCTTGAGCAAGTAATTCTTCTTTCATTTTAGCTTCAGCAGCATTTACAGCTTCTTCAGTTAATTGAACTCTAGAAACAAATTCAGGGATAATTTTAAGATGTTTACCAAGTCTTACTAATTCTTCATTCTCTTTTTCAATATCAGCAATAATTGCTTTGTTTTCTGATTCAATAAAATCAGGAGCTAAATCTTTATAAGAAATAACAGTTGGTTTCATTGAAGCAGCATGCATTGCAACTTTTTTTAATAAATCAGCAGCTTTTTCTTTTACAGCATCATCACAAGTTGCAGATACAATAACACCTACTTTTCCTAAATGAACATATCCGTTTACAACGTCACCAGTAACATTTGATACTTTTCTTGCAACTAAATTTTCACCAATTACAGCGATTTTTTCGTTTAAGAAAGTTGGGAAGTCTAAACCATCAACAGTTGATGCAGCTAAAGCTTCAGCATCAGCAATATTATTTGCTTGTGCATGTGCAGTAATTCCATTTACTAAGTTAAGGAATTGCTCATTTTTAGCAACAAAGTCAGTTTGAGAATTAACTTCAGTCATAGTAGTATTTGTATTATCATTATTAACTAACATAGTAATAATACCTTCAGCTGCTACATTTGAAGATTTTTTAGCGGCTTTTGTCAAACCAGCTTCTCTTAAATATTTAGTTGCTTCTTCAATGTTTCCATCACATTCATTTAATGCTTTTTTACAATCAAGCATTCCTGCGCCAGATTTTTCTCTTAATTCTTTAATTAATTTTGGAGTTGAACCTGCCATGATTACGCTTCCTCTGTTTTAACTTCTTCAGTCGCTACAGTTTCAGTTTCACCTTCAGCTACTGCTTCAGCTACAACTTCAGTTGCTTCTTCTGCAGAAACAGGAGCTTCTTCATCAGCAGAACCTTCTTCTTCAGCTAATGCAGCTTTACCTTCGTTCATTGCTTCTGCCATTTCGTTACAAAATAATTGAATAGATCTGATTGCATCATCATTTCCTGGAATTGGGAAATCAACAACATCAGGATCACAGTTTGTATCTAAAGGAGCTACAACTTTAATTCCTAATCTTCTAGCTTCTGCAATTGCAATTTTTTCTTTAACAGCATCAAGTACAAACATCATTTCTGGAAGTTTATGCATATCTTTGATACCACCAAGGTATAATTCTAATTTAACTTCTTTTCTAGTAAGCATTAATGCTTCTTTTTTAGTTAAAAGATCTAATTGACCTTCTTCTCTCATCTTTTTAATAACTTCTAATTTTCTAATTGATTTTTTAATTGTTCCGTAGTTTGTTAACATACCACCTAACCATCTATGGTTAACATATGGCATACCACAATTTTCTGCAGCTCTTTTAACCGCTTCACTAGCTTGTTTCTTAGTACCAACAAAAATCATTGTTTCACCTTGAGCAGCTGCGTCTCTAACTACGTTATATGTATATCTAAAGTATCTTAACGTTTTTTGTAAATCTATAATATAGATATTCTTTCTTACACCGAAAATGAATTTTTTCATTTTTGGATTCCATCTTCTTGTTTGGTGTCCGAAGTGAACTCCACATTCTAATAAGTCTTTCATTGTAACCATGTTTTTTCCTTGTTTTTGTTTTTAGGGTTTAGCCTCTGTGTCCCTTAATGTTCAGTTCAATAACTTTACACAACCCATACCAGGATTGACACATGTGAGGTATCTATTTAAAATAGAGACGTGATTTTATCCAAAGTATCTTTAACTTTACTTTAAGTTAAAAATAATGGACTTAAGCTTTTGAAATAATAACATTAGATAAAATACATTAATTTTAAAAAAGAAGTGAAAATGGCAAATAATAGAATAGAAGAAATTAAACACGAAATATCAAAAGTAATCATAGGCCAAGGGGATATGATAGATGCACTACTAATAGGATTATTAACAAATGGTCATATATTATTAGAAGGCGTACCAGGTCTTGCTAAAACAACTACAGTTAAAACACTAGCAAATGTAATTGATTTACAATTTAAACGTGTTCAATTCACTCCAGATCTTTTACCAAGTGATATAATTGGTGCCCAAATCTATGATATGAAAACTGGCGAATTCAAAATTAAAAAAGGTCCAATCTTTACAAACCTTTTACTTGCAGACGAAATAAATAGAGCTCCTGCAAAAGTTCAGTCAGCCCTGTTAGAAGTTATGCAAGAAAGACAAGTAACTATTGCGGATGATTCTTTTGTAGTTGAACCTCCTTTTTTAGTACTTGCAACTCAAAATCCAATTGAACAAGAAGGTGCTTATTCACTTCCCGAAGCACAACTTGATAGATTCATGTTTAAAATAGTTGTTGGATATAACACAAAAAAAGAAGAATATGAGATAGCTAAAAAGGTTACTTCAAATGAAATTATAGAGCTTAATAAAATCTGTCTCTTATACACATCTGACGCTGCCGACGAAGAGGATAGTGTAG